>NZ_JARJMS020000039.1:0-14071 GCF_029335995.1 Thermosynechococcus sp. Uc | reverse complement strand
CTGGAGGCAACATGATCCAGAGAAAGAAGGTTTCTCCTTGGGGCACTGTCACGCGACCATTGATCAGAGCCTCAAAAGCTGCAAACTCCGCCGGTTGACCCACAATGAGCAGGCGATCGCCCCCTTCAAGACAAGTTTCACCGCTAGGATAATTCACCTCAGTCCCATCAGCCCGGACAATGGCTAGCAAGGTGACCCCCGTCAACTGTCGCAGTTGGATTTCTGCGAGGCTCATGCCCTGAATAGGAGAATCCTCAGGGATTGTGACCCAGCGACTATTCATATCCTGAGCTGCTTGCCGTAAGAGACGAGCCGTTCGCTCCGGTGGAGTATCGCCCCGCAAATTGGCGTAATGGCTGTCACGCACCTGTTGAACCTGCTGCTGAATGTGGTGCTCACCCATGCCTAGTGTAAAGAACAAATGGGCAGCCAACTCCAGACTGGCTTCAAATTCTGGTTGCACCACCTCCCGTGCCCCCAGTTGATAGAGCAATTCAATGTCGCGATCGCTATTGGCGCGGACAATGACATCCAGTTCTGGGGCAAATTCTAGAGCACGTTTGAGGCAGAGGCGGGTACTCATACTGTCCGAGAGCGCGATCGCCATGCCAAGGGCTTGATCGACTCCTGCTTTCGCTAAAATTGTGGCACTGGCAGCATTGCCGTAAATATAAGGGAGTTGCGCCTCTCTTACCTCATTAATCACCGTTTCGCTTTGCTCAATCACCAACACGGGATAATTTTGTTTTTGCAGGAGTTTTACCACACCCTTGCCGACGCGCCCATAGCCACAGACAATGACATGATTCCGCTGAGGCAGCCCTGTTAAATCCATGTCGAGGATTTCATCGTCCTTGAAGAGGCGGCGCAGGAGGGGCAATTCTAAAACCACTGGCACCAATCTCAGCAAAAAGGGTGTCACTAGCAACGTGACCGCTGTGGTGCCGAGAGTCAGTAAGTAAACTTGTTGGGAGACCAACCCTAAGCCCCGCCCTGCCGTCAACAGCACAAAGGAAAATTCCCCAATCTGGGCAAGGCCAATTCCCGCAAGCAAAGAGGTTTTCCACGAGTAGCCAAAGAGCTTGACAATCGGAGTTGTGATTAGAAACTTACCGAGAATAACCAAGCTCACCAATTGGATAATGCGATCCAAGTGCTGCCAGAGAAACACCGGATCAATGAGCATGCCAATAGAGGCAAAAAACAGAGTGGTAAAGACATCGCGGATGGATTCCACATAGTCAAGCGTCTGATCGGCGTACTCCACCTCAGAAATCATCAGACCGGCAATAAAGGCACCAATCTCAATTGAAAGCCCCAAATACTGGGTCAGTAGGGCAATTCCCAAACAGAGGGCAACAACACCTAAAAGGAAAAGCTCGCGACTCTCCGTTTTTGCCAGTAGTTGTAGCAGAGGGGGCAGCAACCACATCCCAGCAGCGATCGCCCCCACAGCAATCAAAGCAATCGTCAATACCGCTTGTCCGAGGGCGAGTCCCAACTCCTCTGGGGGCTTATTCAGGGCGGGTAGAACCGCAATCATCAAGCCCACCGCCAGATCTTGCACGACCAAGATGCCCAGCATGATTTGCCCTTGGATCGACTCCAACTCATTGCGATCCATCAGGCTGCGCAGTACCACCGCGGTTGAAGAGAGAGAGAGTACAGCACCGAGGAAAATGCCCTGATTGGGGGAACTCACCCAACCAACCCCAACGGAAATGAGCGTTGTGACTGCAATGGTGAGGAGAATTTGCAGGGCGCTGCCCCCCAAGCTCACCCCCTGGACTTTCCGAATTTCACCGAGGGAAAAGCTGACCCCCAGAGCAAAAAGCAAAAAGGCCACCCCCAGTTGTGCCAAGCCTTCCACTTGGGGTACTTCCTTGAGGAGTCCCAAACCTGTTGGTCCTACCAATAGACCGGCCAAGAGGTAACCCAGCAGGATCGGTTGTCGCAGCAAAGCTGCTAATACCCCCCCTACTGCCGCTGCCCCCAGTACCACACTGAGGTCAATGACAAGGCGAAAATCTTCGGTCATATTTCCTTAATGCTAGGGCATCAAGGCTAGAAGCTGGGAGACAACAGCAAAACTTTCACTGTAGAGGAAGTCTTGCCCCCAGCGTTGCAGTTCTTGACTCAAGAGCACTTCAGCTGTCAGATCACTGAGGGGAGATACATGGTAAGTACGGCACCTCTGGGCACTCCCCCCGGCCTCCATACGCATACAGCCACGGGTTTCTGAGCAAATAATTGTACAGCAATCCGCTTGGAGATTGGAGGAGGTGAGTTTTAAATCAATTAAATCCCCCAGCACGAGTCCCGCATCCCCAGTGGGAATGCCCGCTAGTTCTGCTTTAATCAGGCGCTGATCGGCACCCACTAACTCCACATCGTACAGGTCATAGTCATCGCATTTGTGGCGAATTTGGCGTGGCTGCCACTGTAGCCGCGAAGCCAACCAGCCAAGGTACATTAAGGCTTGGGCAGGATTGCCCTTTTCGTAGTCAATGACTACCTGATCAATTTCCTTGATGGCTAGGCGTCGTTGTGGTGGATCAAAGGCTTCAGCGGCCAGTTCTTGCCAAGCCCCTAGGCGGCGCCAGTTCAAGTCAGTGATGGGAAGGTTCTGCTCTAAAAGGGGCGCGATCGCCCGCAGACCTCGCAGCGGATCGAGAAATTCACTGGAATCGACAATCACGCGACTAAACTGGGGAGCAAGGGTTTGAAACAACTCAAAGTTATTGAACAAATCCCCCTTCCACCAGAGAAAGCGGGGCAGCTCCCGAATAATTAAAGACTGCAACAGGGGTTCGACTCGTTGAAAGGCGCTATGGGTACCCTTGAGGGTAATGTACTCACAACACACCAAGGAACTGCGCACCTTTTTGTTAATGGGGCAATAGGCCGCCACTTGGGCAGTAATCCCCGTATCCTCCCCAAGGGTGGGACACAGAGCAATCACCCGACAGGGGTTTTGGCTGGCGATCGCATCAGCAAGACCACTACCGCGCATATCCACCGCATAGCGATCGCCCCGAGGTGTTCCTTGGGCATATTCCTGTTGCAGTGCCTGTCGCAGTTGAGGCGTGACGCGACCCGTTAAGGGTAAGTTGTAATTCTTTTCGGCAGCGCGAATCGCTGACTGCATGCGCGGGCCAAGGATGCCATCAATAGGACCAGTGTAGTAGCCCAAAGCCGCTAGTAATTGTTGAGTATCATCTGCCTCATAGACAACTAGCGTAAAGGTGGTTGCCCGCACTGCCGCTGGAGCCGTGCCATCACCGCTGTGGCTGAGCCAAATTTGCCGCAAACTCTTTTCAATATCGTCAAGGGAGACATCTATGGGGTCTTGGAGCGCTACTAGGGGAGTTGGTTCAGTTGCCATACTAGGTACCTGTCTGTTAAGGAGCTAAACTCTAGTACTGACAATCGTATGCGATAGTGCATGATAGTTTCATGGAAAACCTGAAACGGCTGCTCTGCCCGTGGAACGGTGGCACAATCTCTGGAACCTTGCCAGAGGTTGTCGGGAAAGTTCTGTTTACCAGAAACAGACTACGGTCTGCTTCTGGTAACTGTCAGATACGAATGCGTTCGGAGCAGGAACAGAAGAGTGTACACTTTTGTGCACTTTCTTGATAACAGTTCAGCCTCTATTCCCATTTCGTCCCATGATGCCCAAACATTAAAGTCGCCGCCAACGCCGTCCATCGGCATTAATCAAAGCTTCTGCGGCATCGGGATCCCATGTCCCCGCTTCGTAGGTGGGAATCGTATTTGCATCCGTGGGGGCGTCCCAAGCACTGAGCACTGGCATCACCACCCGCCAAGCAGCTTCCACCTCATCTGCGCGCGTAAACAAGGTTTGATCCCCCAACATGCAGTCTAGCAAGAGCCGCGCATAGGCATCTGCTGTCGCCATGCCAAAGGAGGAGCCGTAGCTAAAGTCCATTTCCACCGTGCGCGTGCGCAAATCTGAACCGGGCATCTTGGCTTCAAAGCGCAGGGCAATGCCCTCATTGGGTTGGATGCGCATTGTTAGAATGTTGGGATTGGTTTGGCGCGCCGCCGATTGGAAAATCAGCAGGGGGACATCGCGAAACTGAATTGAGATTTCCGTCACTTTTTTTGCTAAGCGTTTACCCGTGCGCAAGTAAAAGGGCACTCCCTGCCAGCGCCAATTGTCAATCACTAATTTCAGTGCCACATAGGTAGGAGTCGTGGAAGTGGGACTGACCCCCGGTTCTTCGCGATAGCCCACCACGGGTTTGCCTTTCATCCAACCGGCTCGGTATTGGGCACGCACGGCACAGGCATCGAGGTTATCCAGATCTGCTAAACGGGTGGCTTGGAGAACCTTCACCTTTTCGTTGCGCAGACTATCGGCATCGAGCGCATTGGGGGGTTCCATGGCGGTCAGAGCCAATAACTGCAGAATGTGGTTTTGCACCATGTCCCGTAGAGCACCGGCGGTTTCATAGTAGCCCGCGCGGTCTTCCACCCCCACAGTTTCAGCAACGGTAATCTGCACATGATCCACATACTGGCGGTTCCAGAGGGGTTCAAAGATGGCATTGGCAAAGCGAAACACCATGAGATTTTGAACCGTTTCTTTGCCGAGGTAGTGGTCAATACGATAAACTTGCTCCTCCTTGCAAACCGACTGCACCACTTCATTGAGGGCTTGGGCGGAAGTAAGATCGCGGCCAAAGGGTTTTTCAATGACCAAGCGATGCTTTTGGGGATCACTCAATAGTCCCGCCGCCCCCAGTTGTTGAATGGCTTCGACGAAAAAGTTCGGTGAGACCGCAAGGTAAAAGACACGATTGCCACGGGTTTGGCGTTTTTCATCCAGCTCGGCTAGGAGCGTTTTTAGCTTGGTGTAGGCGGCAGGATCGTCCATATTGCCAGAGCAGTAAAACAAACCTTGGGCAAATTCCTGCCACAGGGGTTCTGCTTGAATACCGCTGCCAAATTCCTCGACTCCTTGGCGCAGATGCTCGCGAAAATACTCATCACTCCAGTTACGACGTGCCACACCAACAACGGTGAGTTCCGGAGGCAGACGGCGTTCTAGTTTCAGTTGATAAATAGAGGGAATGAGCTTGCGCTGGGTGAGATCACCACTCGCGCCGAAGATGACAAGAATCAGTGGTTCAGGAGTGCGCTCTTGGCGTAAGCCGACCCGCAGGGGATTTTCAAAGAGGGTTACCATGGGTTACACCTGTGTCACGGTTGGGGTAGCAGGGGTTTGCTGAATAAAGGATTCCACAAGGGCAACGTTCTCAGGACTGCCGACAATTAGCGGGGTGCGCATGTGTAGATGATCGGGCACAACATCGAGGAGAGGTTGTGTTCCGGTACTGGCTTTGCCGCCGGCTTGTTCCACAAGGAAAGCAATTGGGGCAGCCTCATAGAGCAGACGTAGCTTACCCGCAGGATTTTTTTGGGTTCCTGGATAGAGGAAAACACCCCCCTGCATGAGGATACGGTGAATATCCCCGACAAGAGCACCACTGTAGCGGGCGCTGTAGCCAGGCTGGCGATGGACATGGCGGACATAGTTGCGAATGGGTTCTTCCCATGCCCAGAAGTTACCTTCGTTAACGCTGTAGATGGAGCCGCTGGCGGGAATTTGCAGGTTCTCGATCGCCAGAATAAACTCGCCGAGGCTGGGGTCAAGGACAAACACATGCGTGCCTTTGCCCATCGAATAGACGAGCATTGTGCTAGGGCCATAGAGAATGTAGCCAGCGGCAATTTGCTTGTGGCCATTCTGCAGGAGATCGGCGGCAGTTCCGTCTAGATCGGTGCCCTCCTGCTGGCGAATCGCAAAAATCGATCCCACATTGAGGTTAATATCCACATTGGAGGAACCATCAAGAGGATCGTAGAGGAGGGTATAGCGGCCAATAGGGCAATTTTCAGGAATGTAGTAGGGCTTTTCCATTTCCTCAGAGGCAAGGCGACACACGAGGCCACTCTGCTTGAAGGCGGCAATAAAGACTTCGTTGGCATAGACATCCATTTTTTTGACATCTTCGCCTTGGATATTCACAGCTCCTGTAAAACCCAGTACCCCTTCCATCAGACCCGCTCGACTCAGGCGGCGGGCAATCAGCTTGCCAGCAAGGGCAATACGATTCATTAGAGCACTGAGGTCTTGGGCATCGGCATCAAAGCTTTGGAGTTGCTGGAGAACGTGGCGAGATAGGGTCAAACAATCGCGATCAAGAGCCTGTTCGTGGGTGGCGTAGTCAGTCATTGCCCTTCCCTAGTGAGGATGCATCTAGCCTCAATCCTAAACCGTCTCTTTTCAGAAGTGGTGAGTCTTTAGAACAACTAAAGATTCAAGGGAGTACTGCTAGTGGTTATCCGCTGCATCCCGGCAGCAGCAAATTCGGCAAAGGTCGCATTGGCAGCTTCGCTAAAATCCACCACTCCCGGCACCACCACAGGGGACATACAATCCTCAAGAAGATAAACCCGTTGAGCCAGTTGGGCATCCCGCTGCTGAATTTCGCTGAGGAGATCCGCCACCGTCCAAGCGACACAGTGACTTTTGGCTTGACCGGCAATAATCAGGCGATCGCCCGCCAGTAGATGCTCAATCAACGCTGTATTTACCGGCACTAGGGGATGCCCTTGGAGGTCATGGTTAACCTCTGGACGCAGCACCGAGTAATTTTCGGTCAGCGGATGGCTACCCTTGAGTTCGATACGGGTTTGCTGCTGTCGCGCCACAGTGTGAAAGAAACAGGCCTCCTCCACAGCAGACACCAAAGCATGGCCAATTCCCCCCAGCATTGAGTGGTAGGGCCAAATTGTCAATGGAAATTTCCCTTTGGCGGCTAATTGTGCCACATAGTGCTGGGCGTAGGCCTGCAAACTCTGTTGATCGGTCAGGCCAAGGGAGGCCAGCAGTTGGGGATTGGGTTGCCAGCGCCCACACTGAACATCGTCAACAGTAATGATCGTTAGGGGCGGCGGTGGTTCCCCGTTAGCATCGATCCAAAAGAGGGGATGGAAAATTTGACTGGCGGTGTGGGTATCGAGGGTAACGATAATCTCGCTAATGTGGGCAAGGTGGGTATAGATGAAGCGGCAGAGGCGTTGATTGTCTGCAACTGCACCTTGGACAAATAGCTCAAACTCTGGCAAGCAAAACGTATTTTGGACATCAATGAGCAAGAGAATTGTGCGCTGTTGATCTTCCTTCGCTGGTGGAATTCGGTACTGCTGTGCCCATTGACGAGCCTGTGCTGCCCGTTCTTGGTAGGGAACGCGCCACACTTGAAGGACTTTAGCAGGGTCAAAGAAGTCAGGAATGGGCAGTTCTGTTGCCGTCGTCATTGGCTTGCCCCTATAGAAGATAAATCTTACTCAATGATACAAATGTTAACTTTTAATGTAATGAGTCTCCCATCATATCAGAAATTCTACGGATAACCAACTATTAACAACCCTTATACTTATAGTTAGTCAAAGCTTAACCTTTCTCAGGAGAGCATAAATGCTGGTGCGCACGCTCAATAGCGTTTTAGAGCAACACATTGCCGGTGTTCCGGGTGTGTTAGCCGTTCTAATTGGCCGCATGACCGATGGAGCAACCATTGCTGAAATTAACTACAGCGGCACTTACCTTGAAAATGATTCTCTTAACTCCTTGGCTGTCTATGCCAGCGATTTGCTGCGAGCCAATAATCGCATGTGCCAAGTGGTGGATCCCACCTCAGAGGCAGACTATTTGTTGGCGGGTTCGGCAGAGGTACGCCTAGTGATCAAGAACTTTAGCAAACTCCCTTACTTTGTCCTGTTTCTCACCAAGAGTAGCACAAACCTGAAGCTAGTGTTTGAGCGCATTAAGGCCATTTTGGCGGATGGGAACCCACTCCTGCCCCCTGTGCAGAAAAACACCACCTCCGCTGCCCAACTGCTTTTGAGCTACGCGCGCCGCTATGCCCCAGATCCTAACTTTGTGACGCTGCGGCTATCGCTGAAAACGGGTCTGCACCGCGAACGATTAGAGAAAGGCCAGCTAGACGAACGGGAAGTGCGCATTCTCTATAAGGGTGTGGCTGATATGTTGGGCGTGGAACGTCTCCCCATTGCACTTCCGTAGTGCTGATTAGTTGACCTGTGTCTAAAAATTACTTGACAACTACTATCTAAAAATTACTTGACAACTACTAGAGAACTATGTTTGATTACCTGTCCATTGATCGCCCTCGGAAGCTGGTGGCTTTTTTTAATGAGCCAGTGATTTTGCACTGCCACCACTACAACCTATTTCTCCAGCAAACGATTGAAGACCCCGACTGGATTGATGGGGTCAGTATCTTGCAAACCTCAGCTCAAGAAATTTTCTATAGTCTGCTTGCCAATGCCTTCAAAACGCTGGGGCTGCAAACAGCGGCGGAACGTCTTGCCACTGCAGCGCACATTTTTAGCTTTTTGGGCTTTGGCCGTCTCAACTTTGAGGTGACAGAAGAAGGGGGCGAGGTGGAATTAACCCACTCCCACTACGCAGAGGGCTGGCTAGGGAAATATGGTGAGCAGGTCAACCGTACAAAACCTATTGATCATCTAGCGGTGGGTTATGCGGCGGCAGCCCTAGATGCTACGTTTGCAGCGCTGGGTACCTATGTGGCCGAAGAAACCAGTTGTATGGCGGTAACACGGCAAGATCACTGCATCATTCAGGTGACAAAGGCACCAGTGCGTCGCTCTCTGACGCCGAGTCCGCAGATGGGTAAACTGATTGATCAACCCGTCCCTCTTCCCAAAGGGGATACCGGTGTGGACTATGATGCAGTCAATGAAGCGCTGTGGGGGTTGCCCCTTGAGGGGGATGTGAATGGTCAAATCCGTGCATTTGATGTGCTGCTAACGCGAATGCCCGCCAACTATTACAACCGCATTCAGTACCGCTTCCTTGATGAGCTACAAAAGGTGGATCCGCAGCTTCTAGAAGTGGGTCAAGCCTTAATTCGGGAATCGGGTCATGTCTGTGTTTTTCACACGTTTGGCAATATCATGAAATCTTTGGAGTGGGAAACAGTTGTTGGCCCAATGTTGAACACCGATACGGATTGGATTCATGGAGCCTATGCCGTTGCCAGTAGTTTGGGGTGGGGGCGTTGGCAAGCCCTAGAGGTGGTCAGCGATGAATTCTGTCGAGTAGCGATTGATGGCAACTATGAAGCCAACTACTTCTTGGCCTCCTACCCCATCACTGCTCAGCCGGCCTGCTACTTTGCCCAAGGGGCAGTACCTGCCATTATGAACATTGTCTATAACGGACGCATTCAACAGAAACCCGTTTTGGATGAGGCCTTTTACAATCGTCTCTTTCAACGGGGCGGTGTGTTTCAAGGGGCAGAGGTGAAGGCACGGGAGAAAGGGGATCCTTGGTGCGAATTCTATGCCCAACGCCTATAGATCAGCTTTAGGAAATGCCAGTTCAAATTTCTAAACGGCGGGAATGTGGGGGTACATGGGTGGTGGATGTCGATCTGGGGCGATCGCCCACCGGCGAGGAACTCACCACCTTTGCCCAGCGCTATGGCGGTCGTTATCGCCAATTTCAGCAGTTGGTATGGTTAGATCTCCCTAGTGGTCGGATTACGGCTTCACTGCGGCTGTCGCGTCTGACAATTCGGCTGGGGGATAAAGCCCTCGAAGCAGCGATTATTGCTGAGTTGCAGCAGCTTGTAGAGGCCAGTGTGCCGGCCTGTGCGGTAGATCTGTAGCGCTGGTTATGACGGGTTGGCTGGGCACCTACAATTTCCTAATTGTTTCGATGACTTTGGGGGCAATGTTGGCTCTGTCGCTCTATTTGCCCCTAATGAGTCGCCAGCTCTCCCTTGCCAGTCCAGCCTTTTATGCCATTGGTGGCTATATTGCAGCTCTGGTCTCAACCCGTGTTTTTGCAGGGCTTCACCCCTATCCTGTGCCCTTGCTGTTGGGGGAAATGATTTTGGCGGCTCTGGTCTGCGGTCTAGTGGGATGGGGCTTAGGGGTACCGGGGTATCTATTTTGCGATTGCCACAATTGCCTTCTCAGAGGTGTTGCGGGTGCTGACCCTAAATTTGGAGATGACTGGGGGGCGATCGGCATTTTTGGTATCCCTCAACCTTTTGGTACGCCGTTGGGCTATCTGTGGCTGACGGTGCCCTTGTGGATTGGAGTGGCGATCGCCATTGGCCGTTTGGAGCAGACCCGCGCCGGCAATGCGATGCAGGCCCTTCGTGCCGATGAGTTAGTGGCACAACCCCTTGGAATTGATACAACCCGCTACAAGGTGCTGGGGTTTGTCTTGGGAGCGATCCTGGCGGGAGTGACGGGTGTCTTGGCAGCCCACCTGTTGAATACTTGGAATCCACGTCAGGGCACGTTTGATACAGGGGTGCTGGCACTGACGGCGGTGCTTGTGGGAGGCAATCGGACTTTTGTGGGGGCGATCGCAGGCGGTATGCTCTTTACAGCTTTACCCGAACTTCTGCGGGGACTGGCCGATCAACCCTCTTTGCCAACGGCAGTACCGCATTTTTCCGCGATGGGCGGCTCATGCGCTATGGACTGCTGATTATTCTCGGTACGCAGTTCTTTCCCAAGGGGCTTTGTCAAGCTCCCAACTGGCGATCGCTGTGGGGTACTATTTCAAGGTCAAGAAAAAAGGTCAACCCATGAATAATGTGATCAGTCCCCCTTAACTCCCTGTGCCCCTGCACTGTATCTCAACAGCCGACAGAGGGGAAAAGTACATCTGTTGCAGCCCTATCTTCGATCCATACTGGCTGGATAAGACAGCCCTGGGCAGGGGTTTTCAGCATGTTGGTACCCAATATTAAGGCCATTCGGCCTAATTCAACCCCACTGAGGACAGGCCAGCCTATGACGGTTTCCCTGACATTAACGAGTGACCTAAGGCAACTGGAGGCACTCTTGACCTGGTTCAATCAATATCGCCCCTCAACCCTGCCCATTGAAGAGTGGCTGAAATTGGAACTGGCGCTTGCGGAAGGGTTTACGAATGCGGTGCGCCATGCCCATCGCGATCGCCCGCCTGACACTCCCATTCGCATTGACCTCTCCCTAGGGGAGACTGAAATTGAATTGCGCATTTGGGATCAAGGGGATCCCTTTGACCTATTGGCCAAACTGCAAACGCTGCCCGCCCAAATTGCCCTCGATGCCGAGGGGGGACGGGGACTACGTCTGCTAGCAACAATCACCGATGAATTGGACTATCAGCGCGTAGAGAATGGCGGCAATTGTTTGATTTTGCGCAAAACCCTCAAATCTATCCCCCGATAATGCTACTTATGGGGAAAAAGACGGGCTTCCAGTTCCTCGTAGGGGGCATCAAAGGGACAGCGATCGCCCATGGGGCACTGGCGACAGTATTTGCCCTCGCTATAGCGTTCGAGGTTTTGACGGTTGAAAAAGTAGGGCTTGTGGCTAAAGGTGCTGGCCACCCACTGCCATGAGAGGTTATTACTTGCCGGGTCGCCATCGAGGAGATGTTGCAAAAACCAAGCAGCGCCTGCTTGCCAGCGCACTCGGCACCAGTGCACCACATAGGCGGCTAGCCATAGGCGGGCATGGTTATGCAAGTAACCGCTTGTTTGCAGATCCCGGCTAAAAGCATCCATACAGGCCAGCCCTGTTTCTGCGGCAACGAGTGCGGGGGGTAAATCGGTTGCATAATCCGTTGCTTGCCAACCCGTTTTATAGGGTTCGATGTCCTGCCACAGGCGATCGCCCCAACGGGCATAGAGGCGTTGCCAATAGTCCCGCCAAGCCAGTTGCTGGAGGAGGGCCTCCGCTTGAGGGGGATCAGCCACCGCTGCGCGCACATGGTCGCGCACTGCCGCTAAACTGATGACCCCGTGGCGCAAATAGGCCGACAGTCCAGTGACTGCCCCGGCTAAAAAGTTGCGACTTTTACCATAACGCTGGGGCTGAATTTTGGCCAGCCGCTCCTGAGCCGCCGCTAGGCCACCACGGGTTTCACTGACTGCCTCATCCGCGCCCACCACATCCGCAAATACTTGGCGCAGGTAGGGGACATAGGCTTCACGGGTTCCTTCCACTCGCTGAATTACAGCGGCAGCCAAAAGGTCTTTTGCAGAACTGGTCATTGGTTTAGGGGCTGAGCAAACGTTCGAGGCGATCGCGGTGATCCAAATGTCCGACAACGCGGCGTACTGGTTGGGGATAGATGCGCACCAATGTGGGGGTCGCTTGGACTTGATCTTCTTCTGCCAGTTCTGGCTGCTTAGTGACATCCACCACTTTGAGTGTATAGGGCACTTTGAGGGAACGACTCAGCAAATCGTGGAGGTTTTTTAGGGCAACTTCGGTAGCATGGGTTTCTCCGCGGACATACAGGCGAAAGACATAGCGATCGGGTTGTGAAGGACGCGGTACAAAGTTGCTTAGGGGCGTGGCTTCCTGCACATCATAGACAAGCTGGTGATGCTCCCACAATTGAGGAAAACGGCTGCGGTAGGCCTCTAGGGCTTGCACATCGCAGGGATGTTGTGGATCTTGAACTAACTGCCAAGGTAAAGCAGGTTGATGCAGAGGGGCAAACAGGGCATTTAATAGGGGACGATGCGGCCACGCCATGGCGTAGACTTCCGCCGCCACCCTTAGGCATTGCTGCTCCTCGTCAAACCAGTAATCCACTGCTGCTGTGTAACAGGGCGAAAGAAATAAGGGCGGCTCCTCCAGATCTAAAAGATGTTGCAGGGTTTGGCAAAGCGATCGATGCCACTGTCCCTGCTTCGATGGGTCGCGGCAAAAGACCACATCCTCCCCTGGTGTAAAGAGAGCCAACCCCTTGTACAAAACAGGCTTGAAACCAGCCATTTGCCTAAACCCGACCCCGTAAAATTTGTGCCATCTCGTTGGGTTTGGGGGAGTTTTCGATGGCGGTTTCCTCGTCAATGCGTCCCGCCTCATAGAGTTCGTAGAGGCACTGGTTCATCGTACACATGCCGTCGTAGCGACACTGGGGAATAATCGCTTCAATTTCCTCTACTTCACCCCGCAAAATATAGTCCTTGATGGCATCGGTGTTGATCATGATCTCGTGAATGGCAGCTCGCTTGCCATCGGTGGTGCGCACCAAGGCTTGGGCAATCACTGCCACTAACGATTCCGCCACCTGCACCCGCATGGGTCCTTGTTCATCGGGGTTGTAAAGGTTAAGAATCCGCTCAATTGTTTTCACCGCACTGTTGGTGTGGAGAGTCCCAAAGACCAAGTGCCCTGTTTGAGCAGCTTTAAGAGCCGTATTCACCGTCTCGCGATCGCGCATCTCCCCAATCAGAATGATGTCGGGGTCTTCCCGCAGGGACGCCTTCAGGGCATTGTCAAACTTCAGCGTATGAATGCCCACCTCCCGCTGGCGGATAAGAGCACGGCGACTTTGGTGCACAAACTCAATGGGGTCTTCAATCGAGATAATGTGCTTTGGCATTTCTGTATTGATGTAGTCCACCATGGCGGCAAGGGTGGTGGATTTCCCAGAACCCGTTGGCCCTGTAACCAGAATCAGCCCCTTGTGGTAGTGGCACAGGTCTTTGAAGACCGGCGGCAAATTCAACTCCTCTAGGGTCAGAATTTTTACGGGAATTAACCGCAGCACCATGGCGGGACCTTTTAAGGCGACAAAGATATTGATCCGCACCCGGCACAGCCCCTCGTATTGGTAGGCACCATCGTATTCAAGATGGGTGCGAAACTGCTCAATTTGCTGGGGTGTGAGCATTTCATTCAGCCAGTAGTTAAAGGTTTCCTCGTCGGTCACGGGATGGTTACTCATCTCAATGCGCCCGCGATCGCGAAAACGAGGTCTTTCCCCTACCCCAACGTGAATATCTGAATAACCGTTCTCAAAGGCCTCCCGCACCAATTGTTCCATCGTCGGGCCAGAAATGCGCGCAGTTGGTGTCACTATTGGTTGGGTTGGTATTGCCTGTTGGGGCATTCCCGGTTGCGGCGGCATGGGGCGGGGTGGTATTCCCGGCTGAGGTGGCATCCCTTGAGGGGGCGGTGG
>NZ_JARJMS020000029.1:0-29992 GCF_029335995.1 Thermosynechococcus sp. Uc | reverse complement strand
CCACCCCCCCCCCCCCCCCCCCCCCCCACTTTCCCGCCTCCTGATTGTGGTTTTCGGGGTGTTGGGTGGTGTGGGATATTTGAATCTCCCCCAGGTTTCCGCACTCCACTGCCCACCCCGGGCGGCCGGGGGGGCCCGGTGCGAGTATCCTCAATGGCAATCTCTTTGTCGGTCGGGATGGAGCTGCCGGCGAGTTGGGGTTGATTACCCTCGACTACAATGGCCCTCCCTGCAATAGCGGCAATCGCGGTTCCCTGGAACAACACGTTTCCGCCCAAGCCCTGCGGCGGCGGTGGGGCTGTGAACCCCATGAGATGGCAGAGCGTGCCACCAATGGCGACCCTGAGGCGATCGCCCTCTGGCAAAGCTATGGTCGTGAATTGGCTGCTGGCATTGCCAGCTTGGTGTATGTCCTTACCCCAGAAGCGGTGATTATTGGTGGGGGAATTAGTGCTGCCAGTGATCTCTTTTTTCCCGCGATGATTGCTGAATTGGAAGAGCGAGTATTGCCCACCTCCCGCAATCACCTCCACTGCTTGCGAGCGACCCTTGGAAATCAGGCGGGCATGGTCGGTGCAGCCAAACTAGCGTGGACATATGTCAAAGATCATCTGTGAGGCATAGGTGATTGAGCATTAGTTCGGCGCGTTCCAAGTTGGCAATCACGCCATCACCCAGTGGCTGCATGGTCACTACATTGCGCGGCATCTGACCTAGCATTCGCTTGCTTTAGTCCCAACGGCAAGGAGGTTTTCCTGTTTTAGTCAATAGCAACAACGGGGGGTTCCCTTAAAACTCCGCCCCATCTCAAGCAGGCTATTGATTGACAGCATCTTCTTCATCAGGGTCACTCAAGGCCATGCCATTGGCTTCACGACGAAAGGTTTGCCGCTGTTGCTGGGTGACTTCGATACCGACGGCGATCGCTTCCTTGAGCCTTTCTAATGTGGCTTGCCAGCGCTCTTGAGTGGTTTCTGAGAGGCGATCGCGATGTTGCTCAAAACTGGCAGTAATGTCTTCGAGCAGTTCGGGTAAAGCCTCAGCAGATTTGCGCAGCAGTTGTCGAGTTTCCTTACCAGAGCGGGGAGCCATCAGCAGCCCTACAACTGTACCGATCGCGCCTCCTAGCAGCAAACCACCCCAAAAGGCACCACCGCCACCCTGTTGCTGACTCATCGCTTTCTCCTTCGTAGGCGGACACCATACCGCCCTATCCAGCTTACCAAGGTTAAAAACAGACGGACACGGCGCTGTTGCCGACGCCATTTAGGCAATTGCGATCGCAAGCCTGCAACTCCCCGTTGGCCGATGATAATTACTTCAGGGGCACCACCTAAGACCCTATGGGTACTCCGCTCGGCATCCAGTAGAGCACGGGACACCCCCCGTAGAATTTGCCGCAGTTTTACCAACTGCCAAGCCAACCACAGAGAAATCAGCGCAATCAGGCAATTGCAGCCAATTACAATCCAGACCATTCGTGGCGTAGGGGACATTGAGCTTCGGTATTACCGGTTCATCTTTTCATAGATTGCCACAGGGGAGGGTGATCTGCGGCTGAGTAGACTAAGAGTTGAGGATATTCAACGTGTGGTGAAATTGCTGCCAAAACGACAACGTCAGCGACAGATATGGCCTTGGCCAGTGTCGCTATTGCTGGCTGTGCTGATTGTTGGCGGTGGGTTAGCCAGTTGGTACCACTGGCGATCGCCCTCTTTAAGACCGCTTTACACACTCACGGTGGAGGCACCCCCCCAAGGTCTGCAAGAGCTAAAGCAGTGGGCACAGTCTTCAGACCCCCTCAGGCGCGATCGCGCCCGCTATCTTTTGGCCGTAGAAAGCCTGAGTCAAAAGAATCCCCAGTCTAGTCTCCAGTGGCTCCAAGGCCTTGAACAGACTTACCGGCCAATGGCTGCCCCCATTCTTTTACTGCGGGCTGAGGCCTATCGCCAACAGGGAGACAACCGCAAGGCCAAGCAAGTGTGGGAACAGTTGCTGCGGGACTATGGCAACGAACCTGAAGCGGCAGTGGCGCTTTTGAGCTTGAACCAACCGCAACTGGCGATCGCTCGCTTTCCCCGCCATCCTGCCGTCATTAACTACGTGGCGGAACAGTTAGCGAAAAATCCCGATCAAGTGCCCTACCTGAAGCTGGTGGCACGATACGGTCTTTTCCTTAAGGCCTACGGCACCTACCTTGAAATTTTGCGCCAGCGCTACGCCGATCAACTGACGCCAGCCGACTGGGAAGCAATTGCTTTTGGCTATTGGGAGAAAATGCAGTATGCCCCCGCCGCAGCCGCCTATGCCAAGGCACCGCCAACGCCTTTGCATCTTTATCGGGTGGGACGGGGACGGCAACTGAGTGGGGATATCCCTGGGGCGATCGCTGCCTATCAGACGCTAGTTAAACGCTTTCCCCAGAGTTCAGAAGCTGCCCTAGCCCAACTGCGCCTTGCCCGTTTGGCTAAAACTGCGGCAGAGCGTCTCCCTTTGCTAGCGAAGTGTCTTCAGTTAGCGACCCAAAATCAAGCGCCGGCGATCGCTGCCGATGCCCTCTTGGCACAGTATGAAAACTACAAAGAACTGGGGAATACTAAGGGAGCACAACAGAGCCAACAACAACTCCTGAAGACCTATCCCCAAAGTGGTGCCGCAGCGGAACTGCGCTGGCAACTGGCTCAAGGGGCTGCCCAAAAATGGCAGTGGTCTCAGGCACAACGGTGGGTTAGTGAAATTCTCAAATTCAATGCCGACAGTGAGCTGGCGCCGCGAGCGGCCTTTTGGCAGGGAAAATGGCAGGGGGAAGCAGGACAACCCCAAGCTCAACGCCAAACTTGGCAGTTACTGATAGAGCGCTATCCCTACACCTACTATGCTTGGCGGGCAGCCAGTCTGCTCAAAAAGCCAGTGGGCACATTGACAACTCTGCGGCAACAGCGTCCTTCAGTGACACGCGATCGCCAACCCCTCCTCCCCTTAGCTACGGGTAGTTCAACCCTGCGGGAACTGTATCTCCTGCGGCAATCACAGGAGGCTTGGCAGCGCTGGCAGTGGGAATTTGAAAATCGGGTGCAACCCACAGCGGCAGAGCAACTGACCGATGGCCTTATTCGCCTAGGGGTAGGGGAATACCTCGATGGCATCTTCATGCTGCAAAACTTATTTACGCGGGCTGCCAATGAACCTGAAGTGGCCACCTTTTTTGCCCCCCTTCGCCGCGATGTTCGCTTTTGGTATGCCCTCTACCCCCTGCCCTACTGGGCGTTGGTGCAAAAGTGGTCACTGGCGCGCAACTTAAATCCTCTGCTGGTGATGGCTTTGATTCGCCAAGAGTCTCGCTTTGAAAAGGACATTCGCTCAGTGGCAGGGGCAACGGGGTTAATGCAGCTCATGCCCGAAACCGCTGCTTGGATTGCCAAAAAGTTGAACCTAGACAGCTATTCGCTTGTGGATGCGGAGGATAATATCCGCTTGGGCACTTGGTACTTTGACTACACCCACAATCAATACCATCAAAACACCCTCTTGGCTTTGGCAAGCTATAATGCGGGGCCTGGAAACGTCAATCGCTGGTTAGAGCGGTTCGATATTAACGATCCCGATCGCTTTATCGAATCCATTCCTTTTCCTGAGACCTATGACTATGTCAAGAATGTCTTAGAAAACTATTGGAATTACTGGCAACTCTATGCCCAGCCCTAGGAAAATGGTCTATTCTCTAGAGAAGGGTTGGGTTAAATCATGGATCAGGATATTCCTGTTGCGGAGCGGCTACAACCAATCACGAAGGGCAAGGGAGAGCCTCGGCGAGGGGGACTGGCGATCGCCAGTGCAATTGTTCTTGTGGGTCTTGTCGGAGGGGGAGCAGCAGGGTTTCTCAATCGTCCCACTGCATTGCCAACGGCTCTAGAAACCAAGTCAACCCCGATGGCTACCCTAACGGAGAACCTACTGGGACATCTGCCCTACACCGAAGCACCCCTCTCAGAACTTGAACCGGTAACTGCCGATGGTCAAATCAAGCTACGACGAGCGGCAGCAGAGCGGTTTCGAGCCATGGTGAGTGCGGCGCAGCAGGAGGGAGTGGTTCTGGTGCCTCTTTCGGGCTTTCGCTCCAAACAGGATCAGGACTATCTCTTTTTTGAGGTCAAGGAGCAGCGGGCACAACGCACAACTGAGCGGGCATTGGTGAGTGCTCCCCCTGGCTATAGCGAACACCATACGGGCTATGCGGTGGATATTGGCGATGGCCACCGACCCGACACCCATCTTAAGGAGACCTTTGAGGACACACCGGCGTTTCAATGGTTGCAAAAAAATGCCGCCCGCTTTAGTTTTGAACTCTCGTTTCCCCGCAACAATCCCCAGGGCGTCAGCTATGAACCTTGGCACTGGCGCTTTGTTGGCGATCGCCACAGTTTGCAAACCTTCTACAGAGCACGACAACTGACACCGAGGAATTAGCCATGGAAGGATTTACCCCTCGTGCGGTTTTAGTGACAGGCGGCACCGGCGGACTGGGGCAGGGGGTAGTGCCCGTTCTCCTTGGCCACGGCTATACCCTCACCCTCCCCTACATTGATGCGGTTGCCCGTGCAGCCCTTGAAAAGCAATTGACGGCGGCGGAATTGGCCAATGTGCGGTTTGTGGCGGCGGATTTGAACAATGAAAGTGAAGTGGCAGCCCTAGTGGAGCGAATGCCGCAATTGGATGCGGTGGTTCACTTGGTGGGCGGCTTTAGTATGGGGGCAACGGCGCAATTTGCCCTCAGTGACTGGCAGCAGAGTTTTCGCCTCAATGTGGAGACCACCTTCTTGGTGTGTAAGCATGCCCTCAAACGCATGCAGGCTCAGCGGTACGGGCGCATTGTGACCATTGGCTCCCGCGGTGCGGTTGAACCCGCAGCGGAACTGGCTGCCTATTGTGCCGCCAAAGCAGCAGTGGTGGCCCTGACGCGGGCAATCGCAGCTGAAACCAAAGGCCAGAACATCACCGCCAATGTGATCCTCCCTAGCATTATTGATACCCCCGCCAATCGAGCGGCAATGGGGTCAGCGCAAGCAGCCAACTGGGTGAGTCCAGCAGCCATTGGCGAACTGATTGCCTATCTCATTTCCGAAGGAGGAGCGGCCATCAGTGGGGCGGTGATTCCTATTTATGGCAATGCCTAGAGCAAATTGCAATGCTCTTTATCATTTTGTTGATTTTTCTTTGTATGCTCACCAATATCTTCACGGAGGTGCTCATTTTAGCTCCCCTAGAGGTGTTGCGCTCCATTCATATTCCCGCAATTGTCCTTTGGGGCGGTCTGATCCTCCTCTTGGCATGGCTCATAGGAGACTAAGGAGACTAAAGCACTACAGAACCGTTTGGCTAAATTCGGCAATTTGGGCAGCTGCCACTTCTAAACAGGGGCGATCGCGCACTAGGGCAAAGCGCACATAGCCCTCTCCCCCTTGACCAAACCCCGATCCGGGCGTCGCTGCAATCCCAGTGGCTTTGACCAGCGCTTGACAAAAGCCAAGGGAATCCCGCCGCCAAGGCTCAGGGAGGGGAGCCCATACATACATCGTCGCCGCAGGCAGGGGCACCGGCCAACCGTGATCGCCGAGGGCTTGAACAAACACATCGCGCCGCTGGCGAAAGATCTGCCGCGTTTGCTGGACACTGGTTTGATCTCCCGTGAGGGCGGCAATGGCACCCCGCAGGATGCCGGCGTACTGGTTAAAGTCAATGACCGACTTAATTTGGCGCAGCGCCGCAATCACGTCGGCACGGCCAATGGCAAAGCCAATGCGAAACCCGCCCATATTGTAGGACTTGGAGAGGCTATAGAATTCAATGCTCACTTGGCGATCGCGATCCACTTCAAAGATCGAGGGTGCTCGCTCTGCGTCAAAGACCAGATCAACGTAGGGGAAATCGTGTACCAGCAGGAGGCCGTGGCGATCGCAAAACTCCACCGCTGTCTTAAAAAACTCAAGGGGAGCAATGGCCGTAGTGGGATTGTGGGGATAGCTGAGAATCAACAGTTTTGCCTGCTCTCGCACCGTCAGGGGAATGGCCTCTAAATCCGGCAAAAAGTGATTTTCTGCCCGCAAGCGCAATGGATAGAGTTGCCCCCCCGCAAGATATACACCCCCCACATGGGAGGGATACCCCGGATCGAGCACCAGCGCATACTCTTGGGGGTTCATCACCGCAAGGGGCAAGTGTGCCGTCCCCTCCTGGGAACCAATCAGCGTCAGCACTTCCCGCTCTGGATCTACCCTGAGGCCAAAGCGGCGTTCAAACCAAGTGGCCACCGCTTGGCGAAAGGCCGCCGTACTGGCAAAGAGTTGATAGCCATAGGTACTGGCATCGCGTACCGAGGCTTCAATGGCCGCCAAAATGTGATCTGCGACGGGTAAATCCGCAGAGCCGAGGGAGAGATCCACAATGGGTTGCCCTGTGGCTGCCACAGCTGCCTTAGCCCGATCCATGGCATCGAAGACATTGTTTTGAAAGTACCGCAGGCGATCGGCCAACCTCATGCTGCTACCTCCACATCACTGGAAAGCAGTGCCTCCACAAATTCAAAACTGGAAAAGGGGCGCAAATCCTTAATGCCCTCGCCAGCACCAATGAAGCGAATGGGCAGGCCTAATTCCTGTACCACCGCCAAAGCTACCCCTCCCTTGGCCGTCCCGTCCAACTTGGTGAGAATGACGCCAGTGAGTTGCGCCGCTTCCGCAAAGACCTGCGCTTGGCGCAAGCCATTTTGACCAAGGGTGGCATCCAGAACCAGCAGGGATTCAATTTGGGCATCGCCAGCCTTTTTATCAATGATGCGGCGGATTTTCTTGAGTTCCTCCATGAGGTTGGCTTTGTTTTGCAAGCGGCCAGCGGTATCCACTAGCAGCAGTTCTGTCCCTCTAGCTTGGGCAGCACCAATGGCATCAAAAACAACGGCAGCAGGATCGGTATTTTTGCCGGGGTTGGCAATCACCTCCACATTGGAGCGCTGTCCCCAAATTTTCACCTGTTCCGTGGCTGCTGCCCGAAAGGTATCTGCCGCGGCAATCAAACAGCGATAGCCTGAGTGGGTGGCAATGTGCGCCAGTTTACCAATGGTAGTAGTTTTGCCGACACCGTTGACACCGGCAATCAACCAGATATTCAGCACGCCTTTTTTCGGGGCAAAGTCGCGGCGGTAGCCTTGTTGAAAGGGGCGATCAAGAATGTCCCGCAGAATCTCCTTCAGGTAGGCGATCGCCTGATCGGCAGGGAGGGTTTCTTGGCGAATTTTTGTTTGCAGTGCTGCAATGATCTGATCTGTGGCCTTGACTCCCACATCCGACTGCAACAGCAGCATCTCAATTTCTTCGACCGCATCCCGACTCAGGGGGCCTTGACCCACAATCGCCCGCAGTTGATTCACGAGTCCACGACGAGTTTTGCCCAGGCCTTGGCGCAGGCGTTGCAACCAAGTAATTTCCTCAATATCCACCTCCTCTGGCCGCCGCCCTTGGGCTGCTAGCACCTCCGCTGACCACAAAAAGCCCTCATTGAGAACAAGGGGGGGATTCGGTTCTACAGGTTCAGCTTCCCCAACAGGCTGGACAGGGGCAGAGTCAGTCACGGCAGTCTTTTCAGACTCTTCAGAAACGGAAACGGGGCTATCAGCCGGCGTCTTTTGGCTTGCTTCAGGGGGTTCAACGGTTGCGGCGCTTTCCGATTGCTGTCGTGCCTGAATAGATTGGAGTGCTGTTTTTGCCCAGTTGAGGATACTGGGGGCAGCGGTGGACTCAGTTGTGGGTTCTGTAGATTCTGGAGGTGGCGATTCCGTTGGGGTTTCTGCTGCAGGCGATGGCTCTTCACCACTGCTGCCAAACTTGCGTCGAAACCAATTAAAAACCATGCCCTATCCTTTGTCCGACTGAACTTGCCTATTGTCCAGAATAGCCTTGATTCTCTTCTAAAAAGGCTTGCAAGCGATCGCCCAGCCTGCGGCTCAAGGCAGGATGACACACCACTAAAGGCGGCCAGTGTTGCACATCGGCGCGATTGTAGCGGGGCAACTCGCCATTGGCATAGGTAAAGGCACCCCCTGCCTCCTGCATGATGAGATCTGGTGCGGCCAAATCCCAGTCCTTGGGGGCACTGCGGCCTGTGAGATTGACGTACAGATCTGCATCCCCTTGGCAAATACTTGCTGTTTTGCAGCCCATACTCCCCATCGGAATTTGCTGTATGCCCCCCAATGTACTTAAAAAGGCTTGGAGGCGCTCTCCGCTGTGGCTCCGACTCATGACCACCCGCAACGGCCGCCCCTCATTGGGCGGCTGAACCCGCAGTTGTCTAGAAGCCCAGCGTGTCTCTCGATAGGTGCCTGCGCCGGCAATGGCGGTGTAGATGACCTCCTGCTCTGGCCAGGCAACGGCAGCTAAACAGGGGCGATGTTCATGAACCAGGGCAACGTGAATGGCATACTCCCCCGTTTGTTGCAGAAAGTCGTAGGTGCCGTCGAGGGGGTCAATGATCCACTGGTAGGGCTGAGGCAACGGCTGCCCTGGGGTGTAGGTTTCTTCTGTCAAATAGCCAAACTGGGAGGCGGGAAAATGTCTTTGGAGGGCATGGCGCAAAAAGGCATCAATCGTTTGATCCGCCAGGGTAACGGGATCACCGCCTTTGTCCTGCACCGTTAGCTCTTGCCCTTGGCGGTAAAACTGGCGCAGTTGCTCAAGGGCCTGCCACAGAATTGGGCGCAGCGTTGCAAGAGTCTTCTCAAGATCAAGGGCGGGGGACATGGTTTTAAGCTGCCTCAAAGGAAAGACCGCGGGGAATCGCGGCAATTAATCTGCGGGTATAGTCGTGCTGTGGCTGTTGGTAAACGGCTTGCGCCTCACCCATTTCCACAATTTCGCCATTGTACATAACCATGAGGCGATCGCTCATGAATTTGACCACACTGAGGTCGTGGGAAATAAAGAGGTACGTTAGTTGAAACTCCCGCTGCAGTTCCTTAAGCAAATTGAGCACTTGGGCCTGCACTGATACATCCAAAGCCGATACGGCCTCATCACAAACGACAAACTCTGGATTCAAGGCCAAGGCACGGGCAATACAAATTCGCTGCCGCTGCCCCCCCGAAAACTCATGGGGATAGCGATGCTGGGCTTGGGGGTCAATGCCCACCCGTTCCAGAAGGTAGGACACCCGCTCCTGGCGCTGACGCTGAGATTGATGGCGGTAGTGAAGCCACAGCGGTTCTGCCACCAACTCGCCAACGGTCATCCGTGGATCCAAAGAACTGTAGGGGTCTTGGAAAATGAGTTGCATCCGTTGCCGTAGGGGACGTAATTGGCGGGGGGAAAGATGACTAATGTCGCGATCGCCAAAAAAAATCTTGCCCTGAGCGGGTTCCAGTAGGCGCAACAGGGTGCGGCCTAGGGTGGTTTTGCCGCAACCCGACTCCCCCACCAAGCCAAGGGTCTCCCCTGCACGAATCGTAAACGAGACATCTCTAACGGCGGTAACAAAGCGCTGTGTTCCTGCCACGGGATACTTCACCCAGAGGTGTTCAACCCGCACCAACGGCGGTTGATGCGCCAAATGGACAAGACGCTCCTGCTGCTGCGCTGGAGAAATCACTTCTAAGCGGGGGGGTGTTGCCCCTAGAAAATCAGCCACCGTGGGCAAAATAGCCAACTGGCAATCCAAGCGGGGACGGCAGGCCAATAGCCCCTTGGTATAGGGATGTTGGGGGTAGCGAAACACCTCCTCCACTGTTCCCGCTTCAACAATTTGCCCTTGGTACATGACAATGACCCGATCGGCCAACTCCCCAACAAGATTGAGATCATGGGTTACAAAAATCAATGACAAATGATACTGTTGCCGTAGCTCCCGCAGAAGCCGCAGGATGGCCGCCTGCACGGTGACATCGAGGGCAGTGGTTGGTTCATCGGCAATTAAAAGCACTGGCGAGGCCGCCATCGCCATGGCAATCATCACCCGCTGGATTTGTCCGCCGGATAGTTGGTGTGGATAGCGCTTGAGAAAGCGTTTTTTGGCCTCCAGGGGGTCTTCGGGCTTGAGGAGCTGAACCTGCTCAAGCAGGGCGATCGCCCGCTGTTGAACTGACAGCCGTGGCAGTTGCTGTTGCGGATCAATGGCCTCCGCCAGTTGAAAGCCAATGGAATAGACGGGATTGAGGGAACTCATTGGCTCTTGAAACACCATACTGATTTGCCGTCCTCGAATCTGTTGCATTTGGCGAGGGGGACAGCGCAGCAAGTCAATGGCTTCCCCTTCTGGTTGAAACCAAGCTTGGCCACAGCTAATGCGTGCCGGCGGCAACAGTAACTGCAGGAGAGCCAAACAGGTCACTGATTTACCGGAGCCTGACTCGCCGACAATGCCAAGGGTTTGACCCCGCTCAAGGCTAAAGGAAATCCCATCCACTGCCCGCTGGATCTGACCCGCTTGGCAAAAGTCAACGGTGAGTGCTTCAACACGCAAAAGGGGTGACGACATCGCAGGGCAAACCAACTCAGAATAATCCTAGAATAGAGGCGATTTTGGCACTCAGGTATGGAGTTGATCTTTTTGGGGGTTGGCCTGCTGTTGGGTCTAGCAGTCTGGTTCTGGCAGTGGCAGCAAGTGCAACACGCTTTGGAGATGCTCCTTGAGCAGTACACCGTCCGTCCCTTCAAATCCTCACCGTGGCAACGTCTGCAGACCTTACTGAGCCAACAGCTTCAAGAACAAGAACGCTGTCGTCAGCAACTGCTGCGCTCTCAAAAGCTTGTTGAATATGCCCCCATTGCCTACTTTGAGGTGGATGAAGCTGATTGCGTGGTCTGCTGTAACGCGGCGGCGCGATCGCTCTTCGGTTGTGCCCATCCCCAAGGTCGCCTTTTTCTAGAACTGGTGCGCTCCTATGAATTGGACTGTCTTATCGAGGAGGTGCGCCAAGGGCAAACCATGAGGGAGCAGGAATGGCTCTATGCCTACCTGACACCGACAGGACAAACCAAGCGCAAACCCCTGCGGGCACGGGGACTTTTCCTTGGCGAGGGGCATGTCGGTGTGTTCATTGAGGACTGCGAAGAGGTAGTGCGGTTGCGGGATGAGCGCGATCGCTGGGCAGCGGATGTTGCCCATGAATTAAAAACCCCCCTAACATCCTTGCGCCTTGTTGCTGAAACCCTGCAACAACGGGTACCGCAGTCCCTACGGGATTGGGTTGATCGCCTCCTTGAGGAAATTATTCGCCTCAGTCTCCTCGTCCAAGAACTCCTAGAATTAAACCGCCTCAGCCACACGTCCGCCGATAGCCTAGAGCGACACCCCCTCGACCTTATCCAACTCATTGACACCGCATGGCAATCCCTCGCCCCCCTCGCTGAGGCCAAAAACATTCGCCACGAGTACACTGGTCCAGAGCAATTTCCCTACTGCGGGAATGAATCGCAACTGTTTCGGCTCCTAGTCAATCTCTACGACAACGCCATTAAATACGGTCCTGTGAGCGGTCGAGTCCTGACGCGGCTGCTGAGCGATCGCGAAGGAGGCTATCTTTGCCTTGAAGTTATTGATACGGGCAGTGGCTTTCCCCCCAAGGACTTGCCCCATGTGTTTGAGCGGTTTTATCGGGCACAGGCACGGCGGCATCGCTTTGTCATTCCCACCGACAGTGAAGGGCGCATGCCCCCTATTGGCAGTGGCAGTGGGTTGGGGTTAGCCATTGCCCGCCAAATTGTGGAGTGCCACGGGGGCTATATGCAGGCTGCCAATCATCCGCAGTATGGGGGAGCATGGCTGCGAATTTATCTGCCGCTGACCTCGCCTTAGTTTTCTATAATTCCTGAGCAATCCAGCGATCGCGCCCCAGTGCTTTGGCCTCGTAGAGGCACTTGTCAGCTAAATCTAACAACATTGATGGTGTACGCTCAGGGCTGGGTAAGGTGGTCGCAATGCCAAAACTTGCTGTCAATTGGGGGCGGACTGTACTTTTGGCGTGGCTGATATTGGCCTCCGCCAAGGCATGTTGTACTTGTTCAACAATATGGATGGCTCCGGCTTGATCCGTACTGGGCAAAAGCAGTGCAAACTCTTCACCGCCAAAACGGCTCGCCAAATCGCCTGCCCGCCGCAGATGACTCTCTAAAATTTGCGCCACCTGTTTGAGAACTTGATCCCCCTGCAAGTGGCCATAGTAATCGTTATAGGCCTTAAAACAGTCAATATCCAGTATCACCAAGCTCAGGGGCTGTTGCTCCCGCTGACAGCGTCGCCACTCCTTTGCAAAGAGTTCATCAAAGCAACGGCGATTGCCAATGTCCGTGAGGCCATCCAGATAGACCATCTGCTGCAAATTGGCATTGGCCACTTCCAACGCCTGATACATCTCTGCCTGTTGTAATGCCACCGTCAACGGTTCCGCAATACGTTGCAATAGGAACAATTCCTCCCGTTGCCAGAGGCGAGGGGCACGACAATGGTGGGCAATTAACAGTCCCCACAAGTGCTGACCCTGCAGGAGAGGAACGACAAGATTAGCCTGAACTTGTAGGCTAACCATGAGTTCACGGTAGCAATCTTGCAATTGGGCTTGGCTAACATCACTGATACTGAGGGTGCGGCCCTCTAAAAAGCGTTGTGCCGTTTCCTTTGTGAAACACGGATCATGGATGACTCGCCCCAACAGGGAGTACTGCGGTAATGTGGTGGCCTCCACTTCGATAATGCCGCTGCCATCCGGTAGAAAGCGGTAAATTAGCACGCGATCGCTCAGGAGCAGTTGTTGAATACTGGTTACCGCCCGCTGCAAAATGTCCTCTAATCGAATTGACTGGCGAATATCCTGAATGATTGTGCTGACAATTATTTCTCGCTCAAGGGAAGTCTTCAGCTGCTCCTGTGTGCGCTGTTGATCCGAGACATCCAAAAGAACCCCATGAAGCATTTGACTATAGGGGTCAAACTGCCCGCGATCGCTCAACCAGCGGAAACAGCCATCCCGATGTTGAATGCGATAGGTGGTACTATAGGCACGCTGTTGCTGAATCGCCTGCTCAATATCCCGTTCTGCCAAAGCCAGATCTGGTGGTGGGATAATCTGGCGCAGATCCGGCAAATCTTGGGGAAAGTAGCCAGTGAGTTGATAAATCTGATCGCTGACATAGCTAAACTGCCACAGGCGATTGCGATCGCGGCGATAGAGCGCAACAGGTAAATGATTAATGAGGGTGTTATAGCGCTGCTCACTCTCTGTAATTGCCACCGTAATTGCCTGTTGCCGCGACAGTTGCCAGCGGAGTTCCGCCGTGGCCTTATTGAGTTCCCGGGTTAGCACCTGAATCAGCCCTTGGGCTTCCGTAATGTCAATTGCCGCCAACAGATTACTTTGAGTAACAATCCCCAGCATCTGACCATCGTCGTCCACAACCACAACGCGACGGACATGATGCGCCTTAAACAAATGATTCACCTGCCATAGACTCTGATCGGGCTTCACCGTCAGCACAGGTTGGGACATGATACTGCCAACCGTTCCAGTAAGCACCCCCCCTTGGGAATGCAGTGCCTCAAAAATATCCTTTTCTGTAATGATGCCGCGTGGCAGCACACCACGGGACGTTTCCTCAGGAACCACCAAACTCGTCACACGTCGTTCAGTCATCAGGGCAGCAGCTTCCTGTAAAGAAGCCTCCGCAGCAATGGTCACCACATCGGGCACCATGACCTCAGCCACCTGCTTCATCCGTAATAGATCCACCGGACGTAGGCTCTCGCGAAAGGCTTGGCGGGTCAGTAATCCCTCAACCCCCCCTGAATAATTCACCACTGCAAGGGCATCCACCCCAAAGTAGCGAAACCGCTCCAAAACCGCTAGGGGATCATCAAGATCATTGAGGCGCAGACAATAGTCGGGTGGTAGCATAATTTTGGAGGCGGTGATCTCCTCAGGAGACATGCCTTGACCGAGGGCACGGATCACCTCCCGTTGGGTAATCAATCCCTGAAACTGTCCTTGCTCTTCTACCACCAAACCAAATCCTTGGTTGTTCTGTAACCCTCGGAGAATCTCACTGAAGGAGCCCGTTGGAGCAATCGCAACTAAGTGAGCCTGAACCAAGGCTTGTAAATTTAAGCCTGAACTCAATTGCTCCATAGTGCCTCTCTCCTGCGAAGATTTGCTATTAAGGTTGTGTCTATGAGGTTTAATTTTTCTAAAAAACAAACACGAGATTTATAAAAATTGATATCACTAATTTTGACGACCTCCACCGCAGCTTGATTATTTTAATTTTATCTCGTATAGTTCGCTAACAACATTGAAGATGTTGACAGTGCCGAACACAGCTTTTCTCTAAACAAAGGATGCGGGTCTTTTGCGTAGCGGCTTT
The DNA here is from genome assembly GCF_029335995.1 of Thermosynechococcus sp. Uc. NCBI lineage: Bacteria > Bacillati > Cyanobacteriota > Cyanophyceae > Acaryochloridales > Thermosynechococcaceae > Thermosynechococcus > Thermosynechococcus sp. Uc. The sequence goes on along the minus strand of NZ_JARJMS020000029.1, from coordinate 15,593 downwards.
TACAGTTTTGAGTGCCTTCGATCCAGCAATCAAGAGCTGTCAGTGGAATGTTCCGCTATTGCAGGAGAAAAGCTAGGATAGGGAATTGAATGCCTCTTATTTGCCCCATGCCATGGACTAGTCAATTACTCGATCACGAACTCGATACGTGCCTGCTACGGGTAATTGTGACTGCGGCAGCCATCTCAGGGTTGAAGTGATGAATCCAACTGCGCCTAACCTTATTTGCCCGGAGTGCGGCACTGCAAATTCTATTCACCAGGTCGAGTGTTGCCACTGTCAGGTGCCACTCCTGAAACGCTACTTGTGGGCGATTGGTTCTAGTTTGGATCACTACACTGTGGGCGAACTGGTGGGCGATCGCTATCTAGTGCAAGGCAAACACTTGCTTTTAGACCTATTGCCAGGAGAACCCGCCCCCAGTGTGGACAACACTGCCCAACTCTACCGTCCTTATCTGCGCCTATTTCCCAAGCGTCCCCATGTCCCCGAATTATTCGGTACCCTTTTCCTACCTGAGGGGGAACTGTTGCTCCTTGAGCATGTCCCCGTCAGTTGTATTGACATTGCCGATGCCAAAGTTGCCCCCGGTCTCACCCATGCTGCTCCCCTTACCCTCATCTGGGAGAAAGCCAATTTAGTGCGCCGCCTCAACTGGCTATGGCAAATCATCTCCCTTTGGCCAGCATTGGCGGCAGAAAATGTGGCTCTCACGCTACTCAATCCCCAGCTTTTGCGAGCTGAAGGTTCCCTCGTGCGACTCCTGCAACTGCAAGCGGGCAATAATCCAACCTTGGCCGACCTTGGCAAATTCTGGCAAACCCATTTCAGCTTTACTGATCAAGGGGAAAATTTTCAGCAGGCCTTCACGATCCTGTGTCAACACATGCAGCAGACTCAGGACACTCCCCCTGAATTGATTCGTGAAACCTTAGAGACACTATTTCAACAGGCTTTAGATCACTTGGGCTATGAGTATCACTACGATATTGCCAGTCGCTCCGACCAAGGGCCTAGTCGCACTCGCAATGAGGACAAGTGTTTTCCCGACTATTATCTAACGAACCAATCACAGGTGCTTGCCTTGGTGTGTGATGGAGTTGGGGGGCATGAAGGGGGCGATGTCGCTTCGGGCTTAGCTATTGACATTCTCAAGGAGACGCTAACCCCCCTTCAACTGCTGGAGATGTCCCCTGCTACGGTTGAGCAGGCCATTCAAACAGCCATTCACCGCACCAATGATGCGATCAATCAACGCAATGATACCGAGCAGCGCCACGAACGCCAGCGCATGGGAACCACAGTGGTCGGTGCCCTGATTGAACACGCCCATCTTTACCTTGCCCACATTGGCGATAGCCGTGCCTACTGGATCAACCGTTGGGGCTGCTACCAACTCACCCTTGATGACGATGTGGCTAGCCGCGATGTGCGCTTGGGGATGAGTACCTACCATCAAGCCCTCGAACTTCCCTATGGTGGTTCTTTGGTGCAAGCTTTGGGCATGGCGCCCTCCCAGCATCTACACCCCACGGTTCAACGCTTTTTGCTGGATGAGGAGGGGATTCTTTTGCTGTGTTCCGATGGCCTCAGTGATTTTAACCGTGTCGAAACCTACTGGCGGCAGTACCTCCTGCCGGTGCTCCAAGGTCAGCTTTCCCTGACTGTTGCAGCCGAGCAACTCATTGATCTTGCCAATCACCTCAACGGCCATGACAATGTGACAGTGGTGCTTATTCACTGTCGGGTGAAGAATGCAGCGGGTGTCATTGACTTGGATTACAGCGATATTGTCTGTCAAGGGGCGTTGCCAGAGGTAACAGACATTACAATGAACCACGTCGCCCCACCACAACCATCGGAACGGGAGTTAACGGTTTCCCAAATTGGGATCCCCCCCAAACCGCAGCCAACTCAAACGTCTCGTCTCCAAGCGTGGCTGCTGCTGCTGATTGCTGTGGGCATTGCCGCTGCTGCCCTTGGTTTTCTTGCTGTTGTCACTTCTATAAATCGCTCTACGGAGGGTGTAGAGTCATCCCCTTCACCCTTGATTACCCCCCAATGATGCCTAATCCTGCTGATTTTTGCCTCAACGCCTACGACTATCACCTACCCCCAGAGCGGATTGCCCAACACCCTGTTTCTCCCCGCGATCATTGTCGCCTGATGGTGGTGGCAAAGAATACCGCCACGGATCACTTTTTCTATGAGCTACCGCAACTATTGCAACCGGGGGATCTGCTCGTGCTCAACGATACACGGGTAATTCCAGCACGGCTAATTGGGCAAAAAGTTGGTGGCTCTGGCCGCACTGTTGAGGTGTTTCTCCTCGAAGAATTGAGCGATCGCCAGTGGTTGGCCTTGGTGAAGCCCGGTCGAAAATTGCCCCCTGGGACAGTGATTCAAATCGGCACGCTGCAAGCAACGGTACAAGCTATTGATGAAAAGACCCGAGGCCGAGTGATTGAATTCGATCTGGCGGCGGGCGATCGCCTGTGGTCATACCTCGATCAACTGGGGAAAGTGCCCCTACCTCCCTACATTGACAACCCCATCGAGGATGCCGAGCAATACCAGACCGTCTATGCCCGCCGTCCTGGAGCCGTAGCTGCACCAACCGCTGGCTTGCACTTTACCCCCGAACTGTTTAGCAAGTTAGCCTATCGCGGTATTGATCACTGTTTTCTGACGCTCCATGTGGGCATTGGCACCTTTCGCCCCGTTGAGGCTCAGGATATTCGCCATCACCATCTCCACGAAGAATGGATTGAGGTACCGGCTACCACTGTCGAGCGGATTCAGGCCGCCAAAGCTGCCGGGGGACGGATCATTGCCGTCGGCACCACCGTTATTCGCGCCCTAGAGACAGCAGCTCAATCAGGCACCCTTCAACCCTTTTGTGGCAAGAGTGATCTCTATATCTATCCGGGGTACCAGCCCAAAATTGTCGAGGGCTTCATTACCAACTTTCACCTGCCTCGCTCCAGCTTGATGCTACTTGTGAGTGCCTTTATTGGTTGCAAACGGCTACTTGAGTTGTACCAGCAAGCCATTGATCGTCAGTACCGCTTCTATTCCTTTGGCGATGCCATGCTGATTTTGCCTAGCGCTTGCCACAATCCCATTTGAGTGTGCTATCTTAAAACCAGTTGTTTTGCCAATTACCGTTCAGGGAGATGGAGGTGATGCCCATGGCAGATAGTAGTAAACGCTTGGGTCGTCGTTTTGGAGTAGTTCAGCTCTAGGGAAGAGTTGTTCTCCATCGGTTGATTTGAAATCGACATCTAGGAGGCTACTTCTCCTAGCAGTTGATACCCACGATAACCACCAGACCGCTCCTAAGGCCTTCCTTAGGAGCGGATGGCTTTTTAGGGGCATGCCTTAGCCTTTAAGCAATTTTGAGCAATAGTATAGTTTTATGGTTAAGCATTAAAAAATATTTCAGATTCTTGGTTGCTCATGGGGTGGCGGTCTATAGTAGGGGCAACCGGAACGTCGCCATTGTTGGCCAAGTCAGGAAAATCCGTTGAGAGCAAACAACGACTAATAATGGTGGACTCTGGAACTGTTGCGTTCTGAGAGCAGCCATGGCCGTTCAACTCCTACCCCAAAACCCGCGGCAGAAAACTCCGCGCTTACATCCCATTAGTGGTACTAAGCTGCTGCTCGTTGTGCTATTGAACCTTTTCATTGCCGGCTATGTCTTTTGGGCCTACCGCAGTGCCCATGAGCATCAGCTCCCGACCCAGCGCAATCCGATCTTCCAGAAGCTGCGTTCTCGTTAGACTTGCCCTAGGCAAATTGCAACGATATAATGAAGGGTTGCTGTCTTTTTTTCAATGGGCATGAAATCCTATCTCGCTGCCGCACTGCAAATGACCAGCCAACCCAACCTTGAGGCGAATCTGGCTCAGGCAGAGGAATTGATTGAATTGGCAGTGAGACGGGGGGCAGAATTAATTGGTTTGCCAGAAAATTTTTCCTTTCTCGGGGATGATGGCGAGAAAGTTGCCCAAGCGGCAACGATTGCCGAGCGTACTGAGGCCTTTTTGAAACGCGTGGCTCAGCGATTTCAGATTACCCTGGTGGGGGGTGGCTACCCAGTACCGGCAACTGAAGGTAAAGTCTATAACACAGCGGTACTCATTGGCCCAACAGGGGAAGAATTGAGCCGTTACCAAAAGGTGCATTTATTTGATGTTGATTTGCCCGATGGCAATATCTACCACGAATCGGGAACAGTGCTGGCCGGACGGCAATTGCCTTCTGTCTATCCCAGTAAGGAACTGGGGAATATTGGCTTGTCGGTGTGCTATGATGTTCGCTTTCCAGAACTTTACCGCGCGCTCTCCCAAGCGGGAGCAACGGTGCTGTTTGTGCCGGCTGCCTTTACGGCTTTTACGGGTAAAGATCACTGGCAGATTCTCCTGCAAGCCCGGGCGATCGAAAATACTTGCTATGTGATTGCACCGGCGCAGACGGGAATTCATTATGGACGGCGGCAAACCCACGGCCATGCCCTGATTGTCGATCCTTGGGGAACCATCCTCGCAGATGCGGGCGATCGCCCCGGTGTGGCGATTGCCGCCATTGAACCCAGCCGCCTTGAACAGGTACGCCAACAGATGCCCTGTCTGCAACATCGCGTCTTTTTCTAGTCCTACAAATTGTGAAATAAGTGAAATAAATCGTAACATCGCATACAGCAGCGGGGAGTTTCCTACGCTATCGTAGAACCATAGGTGAATCCTTACCCTCACTCCAAACCAATTAGGAGCGTATCTATGGACAGCGTTACGGTTTCCCAGCCGCAAGCCTCCCCTGAGGTTTGGAACTCGCTAAAGCGGGCGATCGCCCACAGTTCAGGGTTTCAGCGTTGGCTGAGTGAAAAGCAAGCCAGTGTGCTCCTTGAGCAGCCCACCGATCTGGAGGCGTGTGTTACCGCTTACTTGCGTCAGGCTCTTGAAACCCTTGCCTACTAGCATTGCGTCAAAATTGTCTTGTGAAGTGTTCTCCGGTTTGTCGGTGCAGAGGCAGCCTACTGACTTTTTGCATTCCCTCTCCCTGCGGAAGTGGGATTTTTTATTGCCGGAAAGAGCGATCGCCCCAACAAAGGCCTACGTTCACGGTTTCTTGGTTATAGTGGAAAGTGCCAGCCCCCAAGGTGCATATGATTGAAGGGCCATGGATTCATAAATTTATTGTCTCCAATGGCATCCGTCTCCACTATGTCACTCAAGGAGAAGGGGAGTTGGTGCTGTTGCTCCATGGCTTTCCGGAGTTTTGGTACTCTTGGCGACATCAAATTCCCGTATTGGCAGACAAACACAAAGTTGTTGCCCTGGATTTGCGCGGCTATAATCTCAGCGATAAACCCCAAGATAGCGCCAGCTACGTTCTTGATGAGTTAATCCTTGATATTGTCGGTGTCATAGACGGCCTGGGTTATCGCCGCTGTCATTTAGTGGGGCACGATTGGGGAGGAATGGTGGCTTGGGGAGTAGCTGACACTGTCCCTGAGCGGATTCAAACCCTGAGTATCTTGGCTTGCCCCCACCCTGCCAAGTTTCAGCAGTTCAGTTGGGAGCAATGGCTGCGCAGTAGCTATATGCTGCTCTTTCAGTTGCCGTGGCTACCCGAAGTCCTTTTGGAATGGGGGGGCTATGGAGCGATCGCCCAAATCTTTCACTGGGCAGCGGTGAACCAGCAGGCCATTCGACCCGCCGACTTGGCGCTCTATCAAGATGCTGCCGCCCAGCGGGGTGCCCTCTCAGGCATGCTGAACTACTACCGTGCCGGGCTACAAAGCCTCTGGCGTCGCCAGTGGGGAATTCTCGATGTGCCGACATTGATGCTCTGGGGGCGGCAAGACCCCATCCTCGGCATTGAACTCACCTATGGCACAGAAGCCTATGTCAAGGAGTTAAAAATTCAATACTTGGACTACTGTGGCCACTTCGTGCAGCAGGAGCAACCCGATCTGGTGAATGAGTATTTGCTGGAGTGGTTAGAGATTCTTTCAGCTCCCTTAAATTAGTCGCCGCAATTCGGTTACCTGGTCAGCGATCGCCAACAAGGATGCTGGCATTTCAGGTCCGGTCAATATAACATCGAGAGTACGTGGGCGATGCTCCAAGAAATTCAGAACCTCAGCTTCACTCAGCAGCCCCAATTGGACGGCCACACTCACCTCATCTAGAACGACCAAGCGATACTGTCCCCCTTGCACCGTCACTTGCAGATGTTCCCAAAGCTGACGAACGGCAGCCTGTTCTTCAGGGGTGATGGTCTGTGCATCCCCCAAACAACGTTGGAAAGCGGGTCGCCACCAAGTCAAATGTTGCCCCAACTGAATCGGGTGCTCAATTCCCGTTTGAATTCCCCCTTTCAGGAACTGTACAACCAATACGCCACTGCCCTGAGCGGCCACCCGCAACGCCTGCGCCATGACGGTGGTGAAAAAGTGTCGCTGCGGACAGGTAAACACCTGCACCACTCCCTCAATGCCATAGGTTAAGGGCAAACTTGCCTCAGAGACGGAAACCGAGAGTTGTGCCACCATAGTGTTCCTGTCTAGTCAATAAAGAGCAACGACCCACGAGGGGTTATACATCTAGTGTAGTGTGCCATGATTTAACCCTAGTGAACACTAGATATACATGGCCGTCAAGGGGGCAGAGGATCGGTTATCTTAAAACAATGTGACTGTTACGGAGGATGCCGCTATGCCCGCAACACAAGCCCTTGATGCTGAGGCACTCTTTCGCGCCGCCTATGAAAATCGTTACACATGGGATGAGAATTTTCCCGGCTTTACGGCTAAGGTCACGCTCATTGAGGGCGATCGCCAATATCAAGGGCAAGTCAAAGTGAGCCGCGACTACAGTGTTGAAGTTAGTGGCATTGAAGACGAACAAGTGCGCGAATCCCTTTACAACCAACTGCGGGATGTGATTGTGCACCGCAAGCGCAACAGTTTTGAAGCTGCCCATGGCAAAAACACCTTCCAGGTTGGGGAAACCGACGCCAGTGGTGCCGTGGAGATCTGCGTCAGCGGCGACGCCATGGGGTCTAACTACAAAGTGCGGGACAATCAAATTGTCTATGTCAGCCGTGTGATGGGTCGGGTTGCCTTTGCCATTACCCACCGCGCAGCCCTCGATACCGGCTCAGGCTACATTTCTACTAACTATGTGGCTGTTTTTCGCAATCCGCAAACCAACGAAGTGCTGCGACAAATGGAGTTTGAGGATACCTACGTGCCCGTGGGCAATTACTACCTGATGAGTCGGCAGGTGGTGCACACCCATGAAAATGGCCAAACCAGCACCGTGGAAATCCATTTTGATGACCTGCAACTTTTAGCCGACTAAGCGTGGAAATCACATTTCTAGGCACAAGTTCCGGGGTACCGACCCGCACGCGCAATGTTTCCAGTGTTGCCCTGCGGCTCCCCCAGCGCAAGGAAATTTGGCTCTTTGACTGCGGTGAGGCCACCCAGCACCAATTGCTGCGCAGCAACTTACGCACCAGCCAGATCCGCCGTATTTTTATTAGCCACATGCACGGTGATCACATCTTTGGGCTGATGGGCTTGCTGGCCAGTTGTGGCCTAGCAGGAACTGTCAGTCAAATTGATGTCTATGGCCCAGCGACTTTGGATCGCTACATTGCGAGTTGTTTGCGCTGGTCAGCAATGCGGCTTCCCTACAAGTTGCAAGTGCATACGGTGGAGCCAGGGGAAGTCTTCAGCGATGGCGAGTTTACGGTGACCTGTCGGCTGCTGCAGCATCGGGTACCCGCCTTTGGCTACCGCGTCACTGAGAGCGATCGCCCCGGTCGCTTTCACGTGGAAAAAGCCCAAGCTCTAGGGATTCCCTTTGGTCCACTGTATGGTCAACTCAAGCAGGGAAAAACCATTACCCTTGAAGATGGCCGCACGTTTGATGGCCGCGACTTCTGCGATCCACCACAGCGGGGGCGCAGTATGGTCTATTGCACAGATACAGTCTTTTGTGAGAGTGCCGTTGAATTGGCTCAGCAGGCAGATGTGCTTATCCATGAGGCGACGTTTTCTCATCAGGAGGCAGAACTAGCCTTTGCGCGGCTGCATTCCACCTCGACAATGGCGGCTCAGGTGGCGGCCTTTGCCCAAGTGAAATTGCTTTTTCTTACCCACTTTAGCGCCCGCTACGCTCCCGGCAATCCGCTCCAGGTGGAGGATCTGCTTGCGGAAGCACAAGCCATTTTCCCCAATACCCGCTTGGCGCGCGATTTTCTCCACTATGAAATTCGCCGGGGTGAGGAGCCTCCCCAAGACAATCCAACCATCGTTGCTGCGCCAGCGAAAGGGGATGAACTCATCAATCGGGGTGAGGAGAAAACGGTTGCTATTGCTCAGGAAACTTCGCCAGCGATCGCCATCAACCGTGCCACCCGCCAACAAATGCAGCAGAAACTCGGAATTGATGCTGTTACAGCCAATGCAATTTTGGAGCGGCGGCGGCAGCAAAAATTCACCTGCTTGGAGGAACTCGAACGCCTCTATCCCCAGGTGGCATGGGACACGCTAAACGTGCACTTCTAAAGATTGACGCTTTTGAGTGTTACAGAATATCAAGCAATGCAAGAGCTGGTCATGGGGATGATTGCGGGAGAAATTCAAGTCCTCTTTCAGATTCAGCGGTTTGGCAGCAAAAAGGAGCTAGGGAATCATCGGTTACAATTGGCTTAAGGGACTGGATTTTACGACAGTTCCACCATTGGTTTTTGGAGCTGCTCCTGCCCATGCAATTATATTTCGACTATGGCGCGACGACCCCCTGTCGAGCGGAAGCTATTGCGGCCATGGTGGCGGCCTATCAGCAGCAGTGGGGCAATCCATCAAGTATTCACGAGTGGGGGCAACGTTCGGCAATTGCCCTTGAGCAGGCACGGATGCAGGTGGCGGCACTGATTCACGCCCAGGCGGATGAGATTATTTTTACCTCTGGGGGCACAGAAGCAAACAATCTTGCCCTGTGGGGAGTCTGCCAGCGCTACCGCCAACCCCAGCATCTAATTATTTCCGCGGTCGAGCATTCTGCGGTGGCTAAACCGGCTGCTGCCCTTGAAGCTCAAGGCTGGCAAGTGACCCGCTTACCAGTTAATCATTGGGGACAGGTGGAACCCGCCCAACTGCGGCAGGCGCTGCAATCGAACACGGTCTTGGTCTCCATTATCTACGGCCAGAGTGAGGTGGGCACGCTCCAACCCATTGCTGAGCTGGCGGCTATTTGCCAAGAAGCCGGCGTCCTCTTGCATACGGATGCGGTGCAAGTGGCAGGACGCGTTCCCTTGGATGTGCAGCGGTTAGGAGTGGATTTACTCTCGCTGTCCAGTCATAAAATTTACGGCCCTCAGGGGGCAGGGGCACTGTATGTGCGATCGGGGGTGCCCCTAGAACCACTCTTGCGGGGCGGTGGGCAGGAACTTGGCCTCAGGGCAGGAACACAGGCAGTGCCGACCCTCGTGGGTTTTGGAGTAGCGGCGGAATGGGCAGCGACTGAACTGGCAACAGAACCAATGCGCCTTGCCCAACTGCGCGATCGCCTGTGGCAGCAGTTGCAGGATCATCCCCAAGTGGAACGCACCGGGCACCCTTGGCAGCGATTGCCCCATCACCTGAGTTTAATTGTGCGCGATCGCCACGGCCAGCCCTTGAATGGAAAAACATTTGTGCGGCAACTGAACCTAGCGGGCATTGGTATGAGTGCCGGTTCTGCCTGTCAAAGCGGCCAAACTCAACCCAGTCCCACCCTTTTGGCCATGGGTTATGATCCGGAAACTGCTAAAGCGGGAATTCGCATTACCTTGGGGCGAGAGACCACGGCTGCCGATGTGGATTGGTTAGCCATGGTGCTGCGGCAATATCTGCGAGGGGCGATCGCGCCTCCTCTAGCGGTGTCTATTTCTTAGGGGTCATCAATGGTGTGGGCGGCATTATCTGCACAGGGGACTTGGGCACTGGCTAGCTACGGCGTGGTTGCCACCCTGATTCTGCTATGGACGATTCTGCGATCGCTGCGATACCCCTCGCAAAAGGCCACTCTCGAAGCCAAATTGGCAAGGCTGCAAGATCACTGCGATCAACTCCAACAACAACTTCAGGCAACAGTGGCAGAAAATCAACAATTACAGACAGAGCGCGATTACTGGCAACAGCAACATCAAGCCCTCAGTCATCAACTCACCACCCTAGAAACGACCTATCACCAACTGGAAATGAATCTTCAACGCCTTGAACAGGAGCGCGATCGCCTACAACAAGCACTGCAACAGCCCGCCGACTGGTGGCAAGAAATAACAAAAAACTATCAAAGTTGGTGGGAAAGTTTACCCTTTATTCCCCACGAGGATACCAGCAGCCAATCCTAGGACAACCGCTCGATGGGCAATGGCGGATAAAAGAGGTAGCCTTGGCCATAGCGACAACCGAGCTCAATTAATTGGGCGGCTTGGGTCGCCGTTTCCACCCCCTCTGCCACTACATCTAAACGCAGACTTTTGCCTAGGGCAATCACAGCACCAATAATTTCCTGTGCCGCTTGGCTCTTCTCTAAGCTCTGGACAAAGGAGCGATCGATTTTCAGGGCATGGATTGGCAATTGATGCAACCGACTCAGGGAGGAATAGCCCGTGCCAAAGTCATCAATGTTGAGGGCAACCCCCAGTTGTTGCAGTTCCTTGGCCACCTGCAATGTGGCTTCAAGGTTACGGATCATTGTTGTTTCCGTAATCTCCAGGTGAAGAAGATGCGGGGGCAATTGGGCACTGCGCAACGCCGCCAAAATATCACTGACAAAGTTGGCATCCACCAGTTGTTGAGGCGAGATATTAATGCCCAAGGTGATGGTCTGACGACGGCTGTCCTGTTGTCGCCACTGGCTGAATTCTTGCATGGCTCGTTCAAAGACCTGTCGGCCAAGGCTGACAATGAGACCTGCTTGCTCCGCAAGGACAATAAATTCAGCGGCAGGAATTTCGCCCTTTTCAGGATCAAACCAACGACTCAGCGCCTCAAGACCGACAATTGCCCCGCTTTGCAGCTCAATAATGGGCTGAAAATACACCTGCAACTCACTGTTGGCGATCGCCTGATGCAGTTGGCTTTCAAGGGTAAAGCAACTCTGAGCTTGGGTGTGCATTTGCGGGTCAAAGATCCGATACTGCCCCAATCCCTGTTTTTTTGCTTGATACATAGCAATGTCAGCATCCCGTAAGAGGGTAGCAGCGGAAGCAGCCCCGCGATCGCTAAAAGCCACGCCAATACTGGCACTCAAACTCAACAAATGACCATCAATAATCAGCGGTTCTTGAATGACCCGCTCTAGATCAGCGACCCGTGCTTGAGCCTGTGCCACCATTTGTTCCGGATCAAGGTCTTCACACAGCACCACAAATTCATCACCACTCAGGTGAGCTAAGGTATCCCCCTCAGGCACCACACTCTGCATCCGCTGAGCAAGGGTAATGAGCACCTGATCGCCAGCTTGGTGTCCCAAGCTATCATTAACTCGCTTAAAGCGATCAATATCAATAAAAATAACGGCAAAGGGGCGACTGCGATGGCGTTGATACTGGCGCCAACAATGCTGCAAGCGCTCTTGGAGCAAGGTGCGGTTCGGGAGTCCCGTCAGGGCATCGTGGAGGGCATCGTGAATTAACCGATCCTCCATTTCCTTGCGGCGGGTAATATCGCGCCCCACACATTGATACTCAACACAGCGGCCATGGTTGTCAAAGAAGGCGCGGGTTGTCCATTCAAACCAAGCAAAACGTCCTTCCCCAAAGGTCACACCACATTCAATCGTGCTGATGGGTTGCGTGGGGGTGAGGGCTTGCAGGTGTTGTTGAAAACGTTGCTGTGTGAGGGTATCAAAGGGGTGTTGGAGCAGATCCCCAAGGTCACAACTGATCCCTGCCTCAGCCAAATAGCGAAAGAAGGCAGGATTGCCGAAGGTCAAGTGTCCCTCAGGGGTGCAACGATAGAGCAGTTCTGTTTGTGCTTCAAGAACCCGCCGATAGCGTTCCTTTTCTTGATGCAGGGCGCTGACCAATTCGGCACGGTTGATGCCAAAGCCCAGTTGTTCCCCCAGTTGGCGGAGCAGTTCCACCTCGTCAATTGCCCAAGGTCGAGGAGAAGAGCAGTGATGGCACAGGAATAATCCCCAGAGGCGTTCCTCCTCAATAATCGGCACTACCAATAGGGCACGCACCTGCAATTGGCTGAGAAAGTCGCGATGACACTGGCGTATTTGAGCGGTGTTCATATCGGCAACTGCCAGTACCCGTCCCTGGACATAGGCTTCAGCAGACTCGCGGTGGAAGCAGGGGTCATAGAAGGTGCGGTGCATGAGGGAAAACTGCGGTGCCGCCACTGATTCAGCCACCACTTCACCCCGGCCATCAGCATAGAACTGGAAAATCAGTGTGCGATCGACCCCCAACAATTGCCGAACTTCCTCAAGAGCAGTTTTGAGAACTGTTTCCAGATCAAGGGAACGACGAATATTCAAGGTGAGGCGATGGAGAAGTTCTGCTTGGGTTTGTCGTCGTTGTAATGAAGTGGTCGAATCCACCTGAAGCGTAATATTCTGAGAGAAAACTGCCAGTCCTCGACCTGTGGGAAACACCCGCACAGCCAGCCATTGGTTTAAGCCCTGACAAAACATCTCAAATTGGCAGGGGATCTGTTCTACCATTGCCCGCCGACTTTGGCTTGCAAAAATTGAGTTGCGGGCATCGGGAAAGAGATCCCAGAGGTTTTTTCCCAGCATCTCTGAGGCGGATTTTCCTAGTAGGCGGCAAAAATTACTGTTGACATAGATAATTGTAAAGTTACGATCTACTTCAAAAAAGTGATCTGACATGCTCTCCAAAATATCGGCCACTTGGTTGTAGGCCGCTTGCAGGCGATCGCTAAATTGGCGCTGTTCTGTTACATCCCGCGCGACTCCATAGATGCGCCCTTGACTGAGAAGCCCCTGCCATTCATACCAGCGATAGGTGCCCCCTTGCGTCCGCAGGCGAATCGTGTGATTGGTGATTTGCTCTCCTGCTAGGAGGCGTTGATACACTTCTCGAGTGCAGGGGCGATCGCTGGGGTGGAGAAATTCCTCAAACTTTGCGCCTGCCAATTGATTAAGGTCATAGCCCAGGCAACTTTGCCAGTGTTGATTCACCCGCCGCAGCCGTCCCTCACTATCAGCAATCATAAATAGCTCTAAGGAGGAGCCAAAGAAGTACTCTAATTCAGCTGTTTTTTGGACAATTTCTGCTTGTAAACGGATGCGATCGCTAATGTCGCGCTGCACGCCAAAGTGGCCGATGATTTCTTTGCTCTGGTTGTAGAGGCAAACATAGTTCCCCTCCACCCAAAAGGAGCTACCATCATGGCGCTGAAGTTCAATTTCAGTGTGGAAATAGCCCAGATCAAAGAGTGCCCGCCACAGTCGTTTCGCCAGCTCAAGGTTATTCTTAAAGCAAATGCGGGGCGTTAGGCCAATGAGTTCCTCAACGGGCAGTTGATACTGTTGGGCAAAGGCACTATTGATCCGAGTCAGACGCTGATGATCGAGGGCGTACTCTAATACTTCCTCTTTGTTGACAGTGTCATCCCAGCGAATGGGACGATCCAACATCATAAAAAAACAGGCTTCAAGAGATTGCTGAAAAAAAGTTTCTAAAAGCTCTTGATTGGCTTGTAGTTCAAGTTCGAGCTGGCGGCGGCGAGTTACATCCCGCGATGTCGTCACTAAAAATAAAACATTTCCCGCCTCATCACAAATGGGGTGTGTCAGGGTTTCTAACCAAATATATCCGCCGTTTTTTTTCCGCATTCGATAGGTTTCGGTAATATTCACACTGCCTTGCAGGGCAAGGGCATGGGCACCACTGCGGATTCGTTCGGCATCCTCAGGATGAAATAATGTGTAGGGACTTTTACCAATCAGCTCCTCAGGAGAATAACCCAAAAGAGTTTTACTGGAGGGGGTCACATATAAATAGTTGCCTTCTGGTTCATGTAGGCAAATGAGATCATCTGTGTAGTTGACTAATAATTCGGTAAAGTGCTCAAATTCAGCTATGCTCATTCGCCAGAACCCACAACTTTATCTCGGCTCAAGACACTTCTGAATGCTTTATATGATAAAATCTTCACTAATCATTAGCCACTTTAGCGAACAACCGTCCTTTTCTGAAATACAGAGTCCTAGGAGTACTGAATTCTGCAACAAAACTTAATACCCTGAATGACAGGAAGTTTTGTCTCTCTATTATCGTAGCTTGCGTGGCGTTAGCCATACACCGCCGACTAAGTCTTAGTTGCAAATATCGTAATTCATCTAACGGCTTCCTTCTATAAGATGCAGGGATATCCACCAGCTCTAATAGCTTTAGAAGCAAATTTGCAATCAATACGATGTGTATCTTGTTTGCTACCTTGTTCACACCATTCCCAATCAGCCAGTCTAACAAGGAGTGCATCTCCAAAAAGTTCCATAAATTCTCAATCCCCATAGATTCATGGCCAGCCGAAACTCTGTCTTACTCTTAATACCACAAAAATAAACCACTTGATATTGGTTCTGACTCACAGCTATTCAACATTATTTTTATGTGCCCAATAAAGTTTTTATTCACTCATGGAGAAACTTCCAGCTCCCAAAGTCTCTGTCCATTATTGCCGCAGCATTCTCAGAAGTCATTTTTATATAAGGAGAGTCGCAAGGGCTGAGGTATTTGAAGATAGACTTGACAATAGCTCTAAAAGATGACACTTAAATAGACTTTTCTACATTTTTCAAGGAAGGATACGATATTTCTTCTTTTTTTGGCCTCTCAAACTATCGTTCAACACCTCTGATGGAGTCCATAACGGGAATGCGATGCTCTGCCATGGTGGCTTTCACATCTCTAAGTGGGTACGATCTATACTTGACAAATGTTTACTCACCCCCTAAAGTGCTAGGGGCAGTTGAGGTGTTTCCTAGACTGCTCGCGTTTACCTATTTTGGGAGATTTTCTTGATGGAGTCCAGTAGTAGTCACTGTAGCATTGCTTCTGCTGACCCCATCTCCGCTAATGAAGATCCCTGCCACAGGTGGAGCTTCCTTAAGGATCGCTGAGGTGAATTCAGACTTTTCGGCTGACTAGTGGCTTGAACTTCTGGTTCATCTCCGCGCGTTCCAAGGCAGTTGATCTGCAAATGGAGATGGATCACGAAGCAAGTTGCCCAATGGATATCAATCCTGTACTTAACTGACCTTGCCTCAATTGGGCTCGCGTACTCTTTTTTACTTTTCTAGCATTGAAAGCGATCGCCAGTAGTCAAGCGTTTTTCGCATTTTTATTGAGTTTATTGTGCAACTGCCCTAGATTGCTAAATTCCATTAGCAATGGGGAGTTTCTATGTTTGAAGTTTGTTTGTTAAGCAGATTGGGCGTAGTGCTGGGGATGATGCTTTGTGAAGTTTTGGGTGTTTCGGTTGATCAACTTATGATGAGAGCCTTATTCCGTGCGATGGACTGTTTGGGAGACTAGTGTGCAGT
>NZ_JARJMS020000094.1:0-2666 GCF_029335995.1 Thermosynechococcus sp. Uc | reverse complement strand
CCCCTCTATGAGCCGCCCAAAACCGATGCTTCCTTTTGCCAATATGGTCAGTCTTTACCCCCAGAGTTAGTGGTGCTTGTCCCCAGTGGCCAACCCCATGCTGTGCTGTCAGTATTACCCCCCTTTCCCCATGAAGTTCCTAGTGAAGTGGCACAGTTAATGGCTACCCTAGAGCAGATGTACAGCAGTGCCAGTCTTGCAGCCTGTCAGTTGGCGATGAGTGAGCCGCCAGAGGCGTGATAGCGATCGCCCAGCCTGTCGATAATATTCACCATTTCTGAATTGCTCCAGCCCGCCAACAGATGGGCAGCAATGGCACAGCCGCCGGCACCAACCCCTTCCTTGACAAACCCCTGCTCATAGGCACGCAGGGCAGGATGACGGGATAAACTGAAATCCAGTTGAGTGTACAGGAGTGGACATTGGGCACGCTCTGCCAATCGCTGAATTTGAGCTGTGGGATCTTCAACGAGCCAACGGGTGGTACCCACGACAATCTGGTTTAGACACCAAGGGAGCCGGCGCCAGTGGGCAACAGAGCGCGCTAAGGCATAGACCGCAATCATTTGTGACCCCCCCGCTAGCAAAACACCACAGGTTTGACTTGCCCGCAGTGCCATAGCGGCAACAACCACCTGCATTGGATCGCCAATCGCCGCTACACAGGTAAAAGGATCTGCCTCAGCAGGTAGATGGGCAAGCCCCCGTTGCACCAGTTGCCACTTTTGTTCGTGGTTACTCTGGCGATGGCTACTGCCCACACAGTCGCGAGCAACAATCCCCAAACTTTCGCAAAGGGCAAGGGCAGTGGTTGTACCGCCCACTACACATTCAGCAAGGATTAGCCACGGATATTCACTACTGAGCTGGGCACCCCAAGACCATCCCTGTTCCCAGAGGTGCGCTACGGTTTGGGTCGTCATCGCTTGACCTGTGGTTAGGCAGCGAGCCGGTGTGCCCCCCAAGTGAATCATCTCTGGCAGACGCGGTAGGGGTAAACCTGCATCAAAGACATAGAGGGGCAACTCCAAAGCCTCAATGAGGGCACGACTAATTAGGCTAGGGGAGGCACCCGCCGTCAGGGGGGGGAGTGGATAGTGGTAGTGGGGTTGAATGCCGCGCAGCAGGAACTCGCCATCGGCCAAGGCTGTGATCCGGCGATCGCTGGGGGTTTGACCCGCCGCCGAGATTCCCGGAATTAATGCTGTTTCCGTAAAGCCAAGAACACAGACTAGGGCAGGAGGGTCTTGGTGCTGGCAGTGGCGATCGCTCCAGGCGCGGGCAATGGATTCCCCTGCTCCAATGCCAATCATACTAACCGACTGACAATTCCTGACCACTGCACCTGCTTTAGACGTTCACGGCGATAGGAAAAAAAGAACTCAGCATCGCGAAATGTACAGTGGGGACACAGGGCAATTTGCTCCTCCTTTAATCCCAATTGCAACAGTTGCAAACGATTCACCCGTGCCACATCCAGCCGCAGTCGCTCAGGCTCAGGATCAAGAAAGACTGCCGCTGGGTCTAAAGCAGCGAAACGTTGATAAAGATCCTCGCGTTCAATAGTTTCTGTTACCCCCTCAAGAATAGTCTGCCCCAGGGCACGGGCAACATTCAGCCCCACTTGATAGACTTCACCGCGAATGGCAGGCCCCATGGCAATCCGTAAATCAGCCAGCTCACTGCCTAATGCTTGCATCTGCTGGAGTGTGGCCCGCGAGATTTGGGTTGCTGTCCCCCGCCACCCCGCATGAATCGCCGCCACCCGTCCACTGGCGACATCGGCAATCAGCAGGGGCACACAGTCGGCACTACAAACCCAGAGGGCTTGATGAGGCTCTGTGGCCACAAGGGCATCGGCTTCCAAGCCCTTATCACTGGTGAGAACGTCTGTTCCTAAAGCAACGCGATCGCTATGAACCTGTTGAGTTCGCAAAGGAGTTGCCCTTACTCCTAAAGCCGCAGTTAGAGTAGTCAAATCCTCTCCTTGCCAATCCCGACTAAAGAAACCATGGGCAAACCCCTGCAGTAGATCACAGGTGAGAAAACGCCCGAGGTCAGTGGTTCGCCAGTGCCACATCGCCCCTAGTCTGCTATCCCATTGACGACCAAACCCACAATGACAATATAGAAAAAGTTATAGAAAAAGTTTGGCCTCCTCCCAAGCTAATCTACGTCAGGGCAACGGTAGCCTGAAATAGTGGGCATATCAAAAAGTACTGTCGTCATGTAGCGTTCTGCCCAAGTGCTGCCAAACGCCTTTTCAAGAACACGGCGGGTTTTATCGTTCTGCTGTTGCTGGTGGCAGTATTGCCGTTGCCCAGCAATGACTACTTCTGGGTGATCGGTGGGCACAGCCTGCTGGCTGAGTTGGCAGTGGAGTGTGAGGTACTCGCCAATACGATCTAAAAATTGCTGTTCCTCCATGTCTCCCTGTGGCCGAATGAAAATGCAAAAAGGCGAGAAAATATGTCACCAGGGGGGCAACTCACGCGCTAGACTAAAGGTGAGCTTCGGCAAAGCACTTAAGGCCGATGTGTAGGCAGCGGGCAACTGCCCCGTCACAGGAGAGAGGTCAACAATTGCGGCGCTAATTTGTCCTCGGCTACCCACGAGATCACAACCAAACATTGGCAGATCGTAGTGCGGCTCTGGAAACATGACGC
>NZ_JARJMS020000083.1:0-10659 GCF_029335995.1 Thermosynechococcus sp. Uc | reverse complement strand
ATCTATACTCTTCGGTGTTACCATCACCACAAGTTCTTTGCGTTGGCGCTGGTTGCTTTCCCGTCGGAACAACCGGCCCTTCAGGGGAATGTCCCCTTGAATCGGTATCTTCGTCACTAGCGAGAGATCCTGATCTTGGATGATGCCCGCCAGCATCAACGTTTGGCCATCTCGTAAGCGAATCCGCCCAGACTCCATCCGCCGCTGCGAGAGTAGAGTAACAGTGGAGCTGCCTCCTGCACCAGCGAAAATAACATCATAGGTACCTGCTGGTGCACTCACCTCTGGCGACAATAGCAGTGTTACAAAACCGTTATCATCAATTTGCTCTACACTAACATTAAAGATCACACCCGCTGGTCGAATAATCGGCCTAATCCTCTGAGTTGCGACAGCGGCACCGCTACCTGTACCAGTTGTCTGGGCAATCGATTCTATACCAGAGAAAATCTCCTGAGTTAGGTTGACTTGAGCTGCGCTTCCCTCTTGAATGACCAGCGTAGGATTGGCTAAGACAACAGAATTTCCTGTCTCAATAGATAACCGAAGTTGGGCAAAAAAGTCACTAAGGAAATTGCCCACTCGTGTATCTGGTGTTGGAAAAGATGTTAATCCACCCAAAGACGGTGTGGTTCCACGAAGGAGGGTGAATCCCTCAGCACTAAAGATAGCCCCCCACAACGTGTTACCAAAGTTTGTGATTAAGTCACTATTGGCGCTACGACTACGCAACAGATTGACATCAATAAACTTGACATTGACCATCACTTGGCGCTTGCGGACATCGTACTGTTGCAAGAGTTGGATGGCCATCTCGACCTTGCGCGGGGGGCCAATGAGGGTAATTGTGTTTGTGCGGGAGTCAGCCACTGCCTCTAGACCAGCTAATAGGGTTCTCCCTTGTCCCCCTTGTTGACTACCGCCGTTGGCACCATAGGCTTCTAAAATTTCTAGACCTCCCCGTTGCTCTTCATTTTCCGTGGTAGTTAGTTGCCGGTTCAGAGATGTCTGAGCCGTTGTTGCAGCCGCTGAACCACCGCCGCCACCGACTGTTCCACCGGTATCTGCAGAAGAACTTAGTGTGCGGCTAATTGTACTTTTCAAGGTGGCGCGCAATTGATTGAGGCGAATCGTGCGGACAATTCGATTTTGGGCATCGGGGGGTAAGTCTTGTCCTACAAAGATGGTGCGGCCTTGGCGATTGGCTTTGAGGTTGGTGACCCGCAAGATGTAGTTGAATACATCTTGAACAGATTCATTCTCAATATCAAGGGAGATTTTGGCACCGCCCGCTTCCCCATTGCCTTCGGGAAAAACAACGTTCATGTTTGCTGCCCGCGCCAATAGCGAAAGAACCTCTCGCACTGGGGCTTCCCGCAGCAGTAGGCGGGGAATCCGTTGATTGGTGCCTAGCTGAATGACATCGGGGTCGGCATTGATAGGACTAATGAGCATATCCCCAACGGGGGGTGGTACTGGGCGCGGTAGAAAAGGAGGTACAGCACTAGGGCCAGGGGGCATGGCCAGGGGTTGACCGGTAGGAGAAACTTGAGGACCAGCGGAGCCTTGAGCGGTAATGAAATTAATTTGCAGGCCGTCACGTCCTTCGCGAATGACTTCACCAATGGGGGCAGCACTAATGCCATTCACGGTGATGCGGATAGTTTTGGCGTCTAGTTGCACCACTTCGACGGAAGAAATACCAGGGGCAGGGTTATCTTGGCGGAAGGCACCCCCTTGGGGTAGGCGCAGTTGGCTATTCATAATATCTGCGATGGAGGCATTGCCGCGATTGACGGTAAAAACCGCTGGCCGTAAATTCCCCTGTACATTGAAGAGGAGTTGGATACCATTGGCAACGGTTACAAGGCGAATGCCGGTAATTTCAGTGGCTGCTGCCCAAGTGGGCGTTTGACTTGCAGCAATCAGGGCTGTTGTGGTCACCCCTAGGCCGAGACGATGTAAAAGCTGACGCATGATACTTAACTCCTCACAAATGCCACGAAACTTACGAAAAGAGTATGCAGCTCACTCCCCGAAGACTCTACGCTAGCTCTTCAGTGACTATGTACTATTTCTGTTGCGGTTGTCCTTGCTGCTCACCTCCTTGGGGCTGCCCCTCTTGGGGTGGTGGTGCCAGAGCGGCAATTTCCTCAGGGGTTAGGGGGACATAAGACATAAGCTTAAACGTGGCAATCACTTCACCGGGCTTATCAGCAACTACTTCCATCGTCAGGTTGTTAATGACGAGGAAATTTTGTTGCCGATCAATTTCTTGCATGATTTGGATAATGCTGGGAAATGGTCCTTGAACTGTTATATTGGTGGCCTGCCTTTTTAGTTTGGCATTTAATTCAGGGCCAAGCGAGCCATCTTGGACAATTCCTGAAGCTGCACTATCGGGTTCAAAGGTATTAAGTCGAGCGCCGCTTTTGAGGATGAGCCGGTTGAGGTCAAGGAGAAGGGTATCTAGGGCTTCCTGAGTGGCAAATAGCGATCGCACATCACGGTTTTCTCGTTTGGCGCGCTCTAAACCTATGACTACCTCATTGAGTTGCTTCAGGATTACTTCCCGCTGGGAAAGGTCATTTTCCTGTTGGCTAATTTCCTCCTGTAGCTTGGCTGCTTCCTCGAGCTTAGGGGCAATTAGAAGACTGCCTAAATAGACCGCTGCTCCCAGCCCTAGCAGGGCAATCAGTACCCCGCTGACAACGGGTGTCAGGGTAATACCAAAGACCGTCGGATAACTTGGTGCGGGTTCTTCAATTGGGGGGCCGCCAAAATCGCCAGTTAGAGTCACTGCTGTACCACTCCTTTTTCTTTGAGAAACTGAATGCGTGCCACCAGTCCTTCAACACCATTGGCGGCAAGTTCTTTCAGGAGTTCTGAGGCCGGCACATTGGCGATCGCAGTCTTGATACTGAAAGAGACTTTTTCTTCTGTCTTGTCTTCACTTTGTTGACTGATCCGTTCAGCCTTCACTAACTGAGTGGCCTTGCCATCAAAGAAGGGAGAACGATTTTGCAAGAGTAATAGAAAGTTACTGACTGCATCAAAGGAGGCGGCTGTGCCTTCAATCGTTAGCTCTTGGCCGGTTTGCCCACCTTGGCTAATTCGCTGAATTTGCACTTCCGCTGGCGTTTGAACCGCCATGTTGGCCATCACCGCTGACCAAGGTTTGACCTGATTAAATACAGTGGCAAGGGCTTTGGTTTCCGCTGATATTTGCTCCTGCTCTTTTTTAATTTGATCCATGCGTTGCAGGTCTGGAGAAATGGCTGCAAGGCGATCCTGAATGCTTTTTTGTTTATTCGCTAGTTGTTGTAGCCAGAGGTTCGCACTTACTGAGCCAAGAAGAGCCAGACCCACAAAGAAGAAGGCAGCTACGCCCCCAATAATAATCGGTACATTGCTCATCCCTTGGACCGGCGTTGCCGAACCCGCCATGTCTCCAATTGCAGGACGTTCTTTAAGGAGGTTAATCTCAATTGAGTACATCAGGAGTGCTCCTAAGCGCCACGCAGACTAAGACCAATCACCGTGCCTAGGGCAGGGCGTTTTTCCAAAGGAATCTCTTCGGGGGTTTGCAGTCCCAGCAAGCTAATCGGGTCAACTAAAGTGGTGGCATAGTTGAGTCGCTGACTAAAGAACTCATCCACTTGACCAATACTGGCACCAGGGCCTGCCAGCAGCAACTGGGAAACCTCCAGACTCTCCCCTTGGTTAAGGTAAAAGTCAATAGAGCGGCGGATTTCATCGGCTAGATCGGAGAGAACTCGCAAAATAGCTGCACCGGTGGGGTTGAGTGCTCCGGTCACATCCATCGGCTCTAGGGGAACAGTCAGATTCTCAATCAGATCAACACCCATCGAAGGAGGCAGGTTCATGGCGCGACTAATGGCTTCTTGCATCCGCTCTTTGCCAATGGGTACTTTGCGGTTAAACTGAGGAATGCCATCCTTGACGATGCTGATTTCTGTACCCTCATCGCCAATATCAATAATTGCTGCTGCTTCCCCCACAAACTGCTGTAGTAAATCCCGCAGGGTACGCATGAGGGCAAAGTTGGTCACCTCAAGGGCTTTCAGTTGCAAACCAGCTTGGGTAAAGGCATTGATGTAGGCATCGGTGACTTCGCGGGGCGTACCTACCAGCAAAATTTCCACCCGCTCAATGCCATCTTCATCAAGGAAGGTGCCTAGCTTTTGGTAGTCAACATCGGCTTCTTCACGGGGAAAGGGAAGGTACAGTGGAGCTTCCTGCATGAGAACCACTTCCCGCAATTCATAGTCGGGTAGTTCAGCGGGCAGGCGAATCAGGCGAATCACTGCTTCATTCATGGGAATGGCACTGATCACCTCTTTTTGTTTAATGCGCTTATCCTCAATTCCTTCACGGATGGCATCGGCAACGGCAGTGGTGTCAATGATGCGGCCTTCTTCAATGGCGCCTTCACTGAGCGGGACTGAGGCCATGGCGGTTATTTTCAGACCCTGCTTTTGCCGCTGAAGTTGCACGATATTGACCCGCTCTGGGGTGAGTTCAATCCCCAAGCCCTGCTTTGGTTTTGCAAATAGATTTCCCAGCACAATATCACCCACCAGTGAACGGTCAAGTTTGCATTAGCGAGATGGCGTGAAGAGTGAGTTGTAGAATAAGGCCGCGCCCTACCCGATAGGGTTATGGAAACACCTTTATTGCTAAGGCGATCATAACCAATGGGCATCGACTCTTTCCAATGCATTGGTATGGTTTGCAAAGTGGCTCTATGCAAAGTTTGGAGGATGTAAAAATTTCACACAGGCGCGAGCGATCGCCCAATCTTCTTGTGTGTGCACCACTAACACACGCACAGGGGCATCAGCCGACGCAAGGTCGCGATCGCCGGCTCCCTGTTCATTAGCTGCGCTATCTAATTCAATGCCCAGCCAACCCAGCCCGCGGCAGACATCGCGGCGCACAGGTGGGGCATTTTCGCCAATCCCTGCTGTAAACACCAAAGCATCTAGACCACCGAGCGACGGCAGGAGGCTAGCAATGCCTCGCTGTAGCGAATAAATAAAACAGTCATAGGCCAACCGGGCTTGCGTATTTCCCCGATCAATGGCCGCCAAAATCTGCCGCAGGTCGTTGCTGACCCCAGAGACCCCCAACAATCCCGATTGGCGATTCACTAGTCGATCCAGTTCTTCAATTGTCTTGCCGCGTCGCAACAAATAGAGCAAAATCCCCGGATCAATATCACCACAACGGGTTCCCATCATGACTCCTGCTGTGGGGGTAAAGCCCATTGTCGTCTCCACAGAGATTCCTCCCTTGACGGCAGTGAGGGAACAGCCATTGCCAAGGTGGCAGGTAATTAATCGCAACCCTGCTAAAGGGCGCTGCAACAGAGCTGCTGCCCGTTCACTGACATATTGATGGCTAATGCCGTGGAAGCCGTAGCGTTGAATGCCGCTGATTGTTAGTTCATAGGGAATGGCATAGGTACGCGCCACTGCTGGCAATTGAGCATGGAACGCCGTATCAAACACCGCCACTTGGGGTGTTTGGGGACAAATCTCCGCCATCAATTCCATCCCTAGCAGGTTGGCTGGATTGTGGAGCGGGGCATATTCACTCAATTCTCTAATGACTGCTTTGACCTGGGCATCTACGCGCACCGGTGCTTGGTAGCGACTGCCGCCATGGACCACTCGATGACCGATCATCGTAATTTCTCCGAGGCTTTCTAGGAGCTGGGTTGAGCCACTGGTGAGGGTCTCTAGAAGGGTTTTGAGCCAGTCCCGCAGGCTTGCGATCCCGCCCTCTGGATGAGTTAAGTTGGCTTCGTAGCGCTGGTCAATAGTGGTCACCTTTAGATGTGCCGCAGTTGGGTTTTGTCCCCAATCGAGGAGGCCTTGCCAAAGGGGATCGGGGGGGGCGATAGCTATTGCGGCGATTTCAGGCGCCAACCGATACAAACAGGCTTTTAGGCTACTCGAGCCAGCATTTAACACCAGCACCGTGATCATGACCGATCCGCCAAAGCATCGCTTCCATCCTAACCAAGCCGCTGTGGTCACCGATGCAGCGCAGAACACTTTGACGGGAAAAAGATAGCTCTAAAATTGGGGGACAGGCATTTGGGAAGTCAGCGTGTTTTGGCAAAAACTTCAATGGCGGCGACACGGTGTGTATCTACTGCTATTTCTACTGGGGCTGTTGATGGCGGCTGTGGTGTTTACTCAATTGCGATCGCACCCACTTCTGCGCCCCACCCTTGCGCCACTCCCCCAACATCCGCAAATTGCAGTGCACATGAACCACTCCCAAGCTCACCGCTATTCAGAACCCTACCGCCCTTATACCCGCGAAGGAGAAGACCTTGAGGCAATCATGATTGAGCAGATTGCCAAGGCACAGCAAACTATTGATGTGGCTGTGCAGGAGTTTCGCCTGCCAAATTTAGCAAAGGCCTTGGCAGCACGACAGCGGGCAGGGGTACGGGTGCGCGTGGTGATGGAAAATACCTACACAGCCCCCTGGGCAAACTACACGGCTGCTCAAGTGAGTGCCATGGAACCAAGGATGCGAGAGCGCTATAACGACTGGAAAGCGCTTGTGGATACCAATGGCGATGGCCAACTCAGCGCCGCCGAACTGAGCGATCGCGACGTGCAAACTATCCTCAATGAAGCCAAAATTCCTTGGATTGACGACACTGCCGATGGCTCTAAGGGCAGTCTCCTGATGCACCACAAGTTTATTGTGATTGACAATCGCCAAGTGATTGCAACAACGGCGAACTTTACCCTCAGTGATATCCATGGCGACTTGGGACGTCCCGATACCCGTGGCAATGCCAACTCCCTTTTGGTGATTGATAGCCCCGCCGTGGCACGCCTATTTACTGAGGAATTCAACATTATGTGGGGGGATGGTCCTGGTGGTCAGTTCAACAGTCGCTTTGGTGTGAAAAAGCCAGTGCGTTCACCCCAGCGGGTAGCGGTGGGCGATGCCATGGTCACGGTGCGCTTTTCACCTACCCCGTCCTCTATGCCTTGGTCAGCCTCCACCAATGGCCTCATCGGGGAAACCCTCAGCCGCAGTCGCCAAAAGATTGACATGGCTCTCTTTGTCTTTTCCGATCAGCAGTTGGCCGACCTCCTCGAAGAGCACCACAACCAGGGGGTTAGTATTCGTGCCCTGATTGACGCCGGATTTATCTACCGCGACTTTAGCGAAGCCCTCGATATGATGGGGGTAGCGATGGCCAATACCGCCCAAGCCCGTCAAGGTAATTGTTACTACGAAGCTGGTAACCGCCCGTGGCAAAAGCCCCTGCAAACGGTGGGCACTCCCCTCCTGCCAGAGGGAGATAAGCTGCACCACAAGTATGGTGTTGTCGATGAGCGCATCGTGATTGTCGGTTCCCACAACTGGTCGGAGGCAGCCAATCGCGGCAATGATGAATTCTTGCTGGTCATTGAGCATCCAACTGTAGCAGCCCACTACGAACGCGAGTTTGAGCGGCTCTATAGCAATAGTCGTCTGGGGTTGCCACAGCATATTCGGGATCGCATTCAGCAGCAGTTGAGGGCCTGTGGCGGTAAAATTGCCACCCGACCTGCTCCCTCCTCCAGAAATTCTGCCAGCACGCCTACTGCGCGGGTGAATTTGAATACAGCCACCGCAGCAGAACTGCAAACCCTACCGGGGGTCGGACCAAAGCTGGCGGCTGAAATTATCCGTGCCCGCGAGCAGAAGCCCTTTCAATCCTTAGCGGATTTAGATGCTGTTCCTGGAGTCGGGCCAAAGTTGCTCGAACGCTTGCGCGATCGCGTGACATGGTAGCGTCCTAACTAAGTCAGACTTAATAAGTTACAAGGGTAGTAATCGGCACATTGGGAAGTTTTTGCCGTCCCCCCAACTCCGTCAGCTCGACAATAAAGGCAAACCCATGGAGTTCTGCTTGGGCTTTTTGGATTAGACCCGCTGCTGCCGCTGCTGTGCCCCCTGTGGCAATCACGTCATCTACAATTAATACCCGCTGACCCGGTTGCACGGCATCTTGGTGCATTTCGAGGCGATCGCGCCCATACTCTAGTTCATACTCCACAGCATAGACCGGTGCACAAAGTTTACCGGGTTTGCGCAAAGGGATAAAGCCTGCTCCCAAGCGATAGGCCAAGGGAGCGCCAAAAATGAATCCCCGTGACTCGATGCCGGCCACGTAGTGAATGCCATCGTTAGCGTGTTTTTCCACCAATTGGTCAATGACGTAGCGCAGACCCGCTTGATTTTGCAGGAGCGTTGTTAAATCCCGAAACAAAATGCCCGGCTTAGGGAAGTCTGGAACATCGCGAATCAGGGATTTGAGATCCATAGCTAATGTAGTTCCAATCAGTTCAGAAGCATCCTATCCTAGATCTTGTCTAACGCCAAAAGTAGTGAGCAACAAAGATAACCGCCAATCCCCAAAGGGCAGGATGCACATCTTTGCCTTTGCCTGCTGTCCATTGCACGATTGGATAGCTAATAAACCCTACCGCTAGCCCCTACCGATGGAGTAGCTCAAGGACATCACCAGCATCACCAAAAAGGCGGGAATGGCTCCAGTAAGGTCAGACCAAGGAATGTCTAGGAGCGATCGCGCCATGAACACACCAGTAAGAACCAAAGCCAGTGCGGTTGCAACACTGGGAATTGCCGTTGTCATCGGCAAAAAGAACAGCGAGAGTAAAAATAGAAAGAATTTGCGCATTGACCGGCAAGATATAGGCCATCCTTAGAAAGGTGGTCAATGCCGCTAGTGCCTCCGTAGGGAGTGAGGTGTGTGCCTGCTGCAAATTGAACCAAGCCTTGGCGTGTGACTACCAACATCCTCTCAAGAGGTTGCTCCTTGGCGAGAGTTTTATTCAAGCTTATTTAAGCTTAGGGGGAGAATAATAAGTTTAATAAAGCTCGTGCTTGAGCCTAAAAAGAGGTTAGACATTTTGTGTTGGAGTAGCCTTGAACCTTTTGGGGAAAGTTCCAATTAAGGTTGAAATATGGATGTAAAGAAGATCACATCACTTCGCTCAAGTTGTGGTTAGACTATGCCTAGTGTGTATAAAAATCAAGGTATTGGCAGCATACCACCTCAGCATTAGCCAGAGCCAAGTTTTTGCAGTAAAACAAAAAAGTAGGGGTAATAGGGGACAGGCCAATGATGAAGAAACGGGGGCGCTCACTAAAACGTCGGTATCCCTCGGTGGGGTATCGGCAGCGGGGGTTTACTCTACCTTTGGTCTTGGGCATGGGGTTGATCATGATCGTAGTTGCCCTGACCCTGCTTTCGCGATCGCAACTGGATGTGAGTACCGCCAGCCTGCAAAAACAAACCCAACAGGCCTTTGCCGTGGCCGAAGGGGGCATGGCGCGCACGCTGGGTTTACTCAATGGCAACTACCAGATTCTCCTCCGCCGCACCTACAACCCTGCCACGAATACGAACTTTAACCCGCCGCAACCCTACCTCATTGATCGCTCAACGGATCCGACAAAAGTTGGCCAGCCCAATACAGAGGGTCGAAGTGTCCCCCCTGTCAATGAGTGGACGGCGGCGAGCCTAGGTTCTGATACGCCCCCCTGCTTTACCCTTGATAATCTGAATACGATTGTTCTGAGCGGCACAATTGGCACCCCTGTTCAGGGAAACTACCGCATTCTTGCGTATCTCTACGATGCCCCAACAGAAACAGGATACCTGTTAATAGAAGGCCGCTTGCCCAATAACTCCCCAGCCAATGCCTTCATCTGGCAAAAGATGAAGATTACGGATCGCAGCGTTCCCTCTAACTTTCCTGGACTGTTGGCGCAAAAGATTAACCTTGGTAACAATGATGTCTTTGGTAAGGTCAACGGCAATGTGATCTGCACTAACCCGGCCAACTGTGTTGTCCCTCAATCCGAGTGTCAAAATGGCCAACCGACGCAAACGGGATTGCGCACTGCCGTAGGAGCACTCGATAACTCAATTATCGAGGGAACGATCGCCATCAACAACATTAACCTACCCCCCTTTCCTAAAATCCCCGACCCAGTCGGAGGTTCTGTACTGGGTAATCTTCCCTTGACCACACTCCCCAGTTGGTTGCCCCCCAGTCAAGTCGATGACTTTCGGCAAGCACTGGAAAAAGCAGGGGGTTATAGTCAGGGTGCTTATAACATAGGAGACATTACAGACAGCAGTAGTTTTCCTCGAAGCAGCGATTACCCCTATGTGGATCCTAACCCCAACATTCCCTTCTTTATCCCCGATCCCCTACGGCCCGGGGAACAAATGGTGAATCCAGAGAAAGTCTATTAGGCCGATCAAATTATCAATATTAACCTCAGGGGCAATGAGAGAGTAGAATTCGATACCAGTGACTACGCCGTCCGACTCTACGTCAGGGGCAACATCTCCCTCAGCGGTAATGCAGGGATTGACAACACCTGTGCACCTGAGAGCTCCACCTGTGGGGAAGGCGCAAAGATGGGACTTCCCAAGGAGGTGGGTACCCCTGATAAGAAGGTGGGTACCCCTGATCGCTTGCGTATCTATGGCAATCCCCCTGATCCGAATAATATGAAAACTGACCAAGAGTTTACCCTCAGCGGTGGTGCAACGGCAGGGAGCCTCTTTGTCTATGC
>NZ_JARJMS020000067.1:0-3597 GCF_029335995.1 Thermosynechococcus sp. Uc | reverse complement strand
ATGACGTGCTGCTCATTTGTGATGAGTTGGGCAATGTTTGCAATGACGAGCAACAGACGGCAATTACGGGTCTATTTTGCCAAGACACCCGCTTTTTAAGTCAAGCGGAGCTGCGCGTGGGGGGCGATCGCCCAGTGCTCTTAAGTTTTCACTGCACAGGCAGCCATGCCCTCAAGGTGGTGTGTACCAATCCCAAACAGCCCGATCTGCCAGCGGAAGCTCTGGCAATTGAACGATTCCTCGTCGTCCGCGGTGCTCTGTTTGAAACTATTCTCATCACTAACCACCAAGTGCAACCTGTGGTGGTGGACATTTGCCTCACCTTTGGTGCAGACTTTCAGGATTTATTTGAAATTCGCCAATACGGCAGTCGTCGGCCCCAGCGGGGACAAACGCTGAAACCAGTGAGTTGTGAATTGCGCCACACCAAGGGACGAGCTGATCTATGCTTTGCCTACCAAGGCCTTGACGGTGCCCTCATGGAAACCCAGGTGCAGTTTTTGGGCACCTCCCCCGACAGTCTGGACAACATGACAGCTCGCTGGCGCCTGCGGCTAGAACCCCAGGGTTACCACAGCATTCACTACTGTGTCCGTCCCTTCACCAATGGCTCACCCACAGCCCATGCAGCGGTACCCTCCTCCCTAGCTGCGGCGGATCAAGCCGCGCAACAGGAACGGCAACAGTGGTGGTCAGACTGCACAGAAATTGTCACCTCCAATCCCCAGTGGAATCGTATCCTGCGGCGGGGCATAGCAGATCTCTACATGCTGTTGCAATCCTTTAGTCACGGCAAGGTCTTGACGGCGGGTATTCCTTGGTTTGCGACGCTCTTTGGTCGCGACTCCATTATTGCAGCGATGCAAACACTGATCTTGAATCCAACGATTGCCCGCGATACGCTGCGCACCCTTGCCCATTACCAAGGAAAACAGATGTGTCCGCAGCGGGATGAGCAGCCGGGGAAAATTCTCCACGAGCTGCGCTGTGGCGAGATGGCGCGCAATCGGGAAATTCCCCACACACCCTACTACGGCACGGTGGATGCCACCCCCCTGTGGTTGATGCTCTATGCCGACTACTACCGCTGGACGGGCGATCGCGCCACCCTTGAAGCCTTGTGGCCCCACGCCCTTGCTGCCATGGATTGGATTGATCAACAGATGGCTACCACCGGCTATCTCACCTATAGTCGCCAAGCCGAGAAGGGAATTGATAACCAAGGTTGGAAAGATTCCAGCAATTGTATTGTCAACCGCCGTGGGCAACTGGCGCGCGGTCCTATTGCCCTGTGTGAAGTTCAAGGCTACGTCTATGCCGCCAAGACTCGCTTAGGTGCCATTGCTCAGGAGCTGGGTCATCGTCAGTGGGGCGATCGCTGGCAAGAGGAGGCCGCTGCCCTCAAAGACCGCTTTAACCGTGACTTTTGGCTAGAACCCGAAGGCTTCTATGCCCTTGCCCTCGATGGGGAAGGCCGGGCGGTGGATAGCTTCACCTCCAATGCAGGGCAGTGTCTGATGACAGGGATTTGCGACCCGGCCAAAGCTCAACGGGTAGGACAACGCCTCCGAATGCCGGATCTGTTTAACGGCTGGGGCATTCGCACCCTCAGCAGTACCTCCCCCGCCTACAATCCCATTGGCTATCATTTGGGGTCGGTCTGGCCCCACGACACCGCCCTCATTGCGCTGGGGTTGCGGGCAATTGGCGACAGTGACTTTGCCCTGACGTTGGTGGAGACACTCTTTGAAATGGTGTGTCGCCAGCCAGATCTGCGCCCCCCGGAACTCTTCTGTGGCTTTGATCGCCAACACTATCCCCAACCAGTGCAATATCCAGTGGCCTGTTCCCCCCAAGCTTGGGCCACGGGGAGTCTGTTTCAATTTATCCAGATCATGGTCTGGCCCCTCGTAGATGCGCCCCAGGGCAAGTTCTTGCTGCAGCAGCCTCTGTTGCCCCCCAGCATTGAAGAACTCCAGCTCCGCAACCTGCGCATTGGGGAGAACCGCTTTCACCTGCGGCTGTGGCGCACAGGCCAAGAGGGCTGTGACTGGGAAGTGCAGGCCACGTAACGAAGCGTAACTGAGGCTGATTGCCCCCGCTACAGTAGAGGTGGCTCAGTTCCTAACTTGTGTATCGCGAGTAACCACATGACCCGAACCACAGCCTACGACATTTGGCGCGCTGGCCATCAACCCCTGCGGCCTCTTTTTGCCCCCAAAAGTGTTGCTGTCATCGGTGCTAGTGAAAAGGAAGGGAGTGTTGGCCGCACCCTTCTTTGGAATTTGATTCAAACCCCCTTTGGCGGAACGGTTTTCCCAGTTAACCCGCGGCGCAGTTCTGTGTTGGGCATTAAGGCCTATGCCAGTGTGACGGCTATCCCCGAACCGGTTGATCTAGCTGTGATTGCAACGCCAGCAGCAACCGTTCCCACAGTCATTGCCGAATGCGCAGCAGCGGGGGTAAAGGGAGCCATTATTGTCTCGGCGGGATTTCGCGAAGTGGGAGCCGCGGGTCTGGCGCTAGAGCAGGAGATTCTGACGATTGCCCGCCAGGCGCGGATGCGCATTATTGGTCCTAATTGTCTGGGGCTAATGTGTCCGCCCACGGGCTTAAATGCCACCTTTGCCGCCACAATGGCGCGACCGGGGCATGTGGGTTTTCTTAGTCAGAGTGGTGCCCTCTGTACTTCAATTTTGGATTGGAGCCTACAGGAGAATGTTGGCTTTAGTGCTTTTGTGTCCATTGGTACAATGCTGGATGTGGGCTGGGGAGATCTCATTTACTACCTTGGCGATGACCCCCAAACCCGCTGCATTGTCATTTACATGGAATCTCTGGGGGATGCGCGCTCCTTCCTTTCAGCTGCACGAGAAGTGGCCTATGTCAAACCCATTATTGTCATTAAAGCTGGGCGAACTGCCGCCGCCGCTCAGGCCGCCGCTTCCCATACGGGGGCATTGACGGGGTCTGATGCAGTGGTGGATGCGGCACTGGAACGCTGCGGTGTGCTGCGGGTAGAAACTATCGAAGATTTATTTGACATGGCAGAGGTCTTGGACAAGCAATCGCGTCCTCAAGGCTGCCATCTGACAATTCTCACCAATGCGGGCGGTCCTGGCGTTTTGGCCACCGATGCCCTAATTCGCGCCGGCGGCAAACTGAGTACCCTCTCTCCACAGACCCTCCAAGCACTGGATCAGGTGCTCCCTGCCGCTTGGAGCCACGGCAACCCCGTGGATATTTTGGGGGATGCCACCGCCGATCGCTATCTCAAGGCACTGCAACACTGTGAAACCGATGCCAACAGCGATGGCCTGCTGGTGGTGCTCACTCCCCAGGCAATGACAGATCCGCTGGCGATCGCCCAAGATCTTGCCACCTACGCCAAAAACCGTCCCAGTGGCGCCAAGCCCATTCTCGCCAGTTGGATGGGGGGCACCAGTGTCAAGGGGGGAGAAGCAATCCTCAATCAGGCGGGCATTCCCACCTATGCCTATGCCGATACCGCTGCCCGCATCTTCAGCTACATGTGGCGCTATAGCGACCACTTGCAGGCGCTCTATGAAACACCCTCCCTCCCCCTCACCACAACCC
>NZ_JARJMS020000062.1:0-18334 GCF_029335995.1 Thermosynechococcus sp. Uc | reverse complement strand
ATTGAGCATAATCTGCTCAATTTGAGCCTCACCGGGAACACCTTGGGGTCGCAGCGGGTCTTGGTTAAAGAAGTACTCTAGCTTTGACCTCGCACTGTCAACCGCAGTAGCTGTGGCAGTCAATACCCGCAACTCTTGGCGTTGGGCACCCACTTCTGCTGTGCGAGTCAGCGTCCGCACCATCAGTGCCCCTATGGTTAGGGTAATCACCACAAGAACAATGACGGCGGTGGGCAGCACAAACCCCGCGCGGCCAAACCGCAGTTGTCGGCGCTGCCCAACTGAACTGAGCCGCCGTCGCAACCAGAGGCGCAACTGATAGAACAAATGCCGCATGGTGCGCATTAATTTGCGAAACTGCCGTTTCGAGAGGCCAAAGCGTCTGTCACTTTTTTTCATAGGGGCACCTAGCAGAGGAGCAACACTCTAGGAGGGGTTAAGGAATCTAGAATCGGGCTATTGTTTAGTATGGTTTTTCTTTGAATAAAAATTTCAGGTTCTGGAAAATTTTGCTGATTGTTACGGGCTGCAATCTTACTTAACTGCCAGCAAAATAAAGTTCAGTGGCAATGGCGGCGCAATCCTCTACTGGACTCTATAAACGTAGAGTGGCATCAAGACAGGGGTTGCCTTTATGCTAAGCTGAACACTGTATAGAATATGCTGTGGCTTTGCATCGATCCCTATGGCGACGTACTATTACATTCTCGCAAGTAAAAAATTTTTGACGGAAGAAGAACCCCTTGAAGAAGTGTTTCGCGAGCGACAGCGTCACTATCGGGAGCAGGGCAAAGAGATTGATTTTTGGTTGGTGGTAGAGCCTGCCTTCTTGGAACAGCCCCAGTTTGCTGAACAAAAGGCACGTTGCCCGCAGCCTGCCGCTGCCATTCTCTCCACAAACCAGCAATTTATCCAGTGGTTGAAACTGCGCTTAGAGTATGTGCTAATGGGGCAATTTACCAGCGCAGAGGTTGCAAATCCGCTGGCCTCTTTGGCAAGTGTTTAGGGACAGGCTTGAGGCACCGCAGGATTTTGTTGACGGTAGTCTTTGAGCCAAGTGCAGGCACCAGTTAATAATTGCCCTAGGCCGGCCAACGGACTGATGAACACTTCATCATCCTCGGTGCCAATGGCCATGTAGGGGGGGTCTTGACCGCTGACATCCACACTGTAGGGAATGGCAGAACTGCGATCCAGGAGGGCAACTAACTGTCCTCTTTGAGTCCAAACCCGCACACTGCGATCTGGGGAGGCAGTGGCAATCATTTCACCGTCTGGGCTAAGACCAAGACTGACAATACTGCGCCGGTGCGCACGAAATACACGGGAAGGGCCAGCGGCCGTTTTGCCCTGAATAGACCACAAATAGACTGAGCCACTTTCGCCGGCGGCTGCCAAGAATTGGCCGTTGGCACTAAATTCCAGAGTAGCTAACCATCCCGCCTCTGGATTCAAGCGATAGGCCAGGCGATCTCTGGCAAAATCCCAGACTTCAATTGTGCCCGCAGACCCCGTACTTGCAAGCAGGGGGAGGTGGGGATGAAAGCTGAGACTCCAAATTTCCCCTTTGGTTTGGCGTTTTTGGATGTTCTGCGGTTGCTGGAGGTCAATAAGATAAATGGTGCCTTTTCCATCACCGGCGGCTAGATAGCGCCCCTGGGCGTCCATGGCAACTGTGTAGAGGGGAACTTCAATGGCGAGGTGCCATGTTTGCTGCGACCCATCCTTGAGATGCCACAACACCAGTTTGCCCCCTTTGGTGGCGATCGCCACCTGTTGGCCACTGGGACTAAAGAGCACTTGGTTAATCCCTTTTGCATCTAGCACCGGCGTTGTTGCCAAGAGGGTGCCATCCCGTCGCCAATGCTTGACGCGACCATCTTTGCCCCCCGTGACCAAAGTCGCTGCTTGGGGGTCTAAAGCCAACGTCCAAATACTTTCTTGATTGGCCAACCACTCCACTGTGCGGCCGTGATCTAGGAACCAGAGGGTCATTTGTCCAGCGCGATCGCTACTGAGGAGAACCGCCCCCGTTGAATTAAAACTCACTGTATTGATCAGGCGTTCATGACCGCGTAACTCGGCAATCAGTTCCCCCGTTGGCTGCCAGAGGCGCATCGTGTTATCGGTGCTCAGGGTCAATAGCCGATACCCCACAGGAGAGGTGCCGACAAAATAGACAGGGGCTGAGCTAACACGCCATTGATTGATTTGTTGTCCTTTGGAATTCCAAAGGCGGAGGGTACCATCTTTGCCCACAGTAGCCAGTTGACCATTGCGCAGATACGTCAAACTGGTTTGGGGAACAGGGAGATCTGCTTGGACTTGCCATGCTTGCAGTAATTGCCCCTGGGGCGACCAAACCCGAATCCAGCCTTCCTCATCGGCGGTGGCTAAGCGATCGCCACTGACGGCATAACTCAAGCTATTGATCCTCTGGCCAAGGCTGGGAATCGTTGTCAGCAGCTCCCCCGCAATGCTCCAACGCAGCAGATCGCCTGTGGTTGTGGTGGCGGTCAACTCCTCCCCTGTTGGACTAAAGCGAAAGTTGTTGATGGGCAAAGCAGGCAAACGCCGCTCAAAGACCAGTTTTTGCGCTTCGATGCGCCACAGGGAAATTTCCCCCTTGTCGTTGAGCAGACCCAAGCGATCGCCCGCAAGGCTGATCCGCGCTAACTTCACTGAGCCAATGGCCAACGACTGCGTGCCCAGACGCTGCCCCGTCGGCTGCCAAAATTCCACAAGACCCCCTTCACCGATACTCAACATCTGGCGATCGCCAGTGAGGAAGGCGCCCACAAGGGGATTGTGCCGGCTGTGCCATTGGTTGCGCGCTTGAATGCGATCCAGAAAAACATTGAGCACAAAGAGGGGACGGGTAGTGGGATAGTCCCTGAGGGGGCGATCGCCCACCAAGCGCTGCAGATCCCGTCCCGCCGCAACCGCAGCTAACAGGGCGGGCAACTCTTGGGTTTGAAACTGCTCTAAAAGATCATTACTGGTCTGCTCAAGGGCTAAACTGGCCTGAGTGGCCTGTAAATCGGCATAGGTCTTGGCCAAAATGGCTGCTACCCCCAAAGAAACTAGGGAAACCACCCCCAGCGCCATCAGGGCGCGCCGCGTCAGACGACTGGCTTTATGACGCGCTGCCTCTAAAATGCGATTGGCGGCGCTAATGGCTTCTTTTTCTTGGCGCTCAAGAAACAGAGTATCCTGAATTGCCTTTTGATTGGCCTCCTGACTGGCAGAAAGGTACTGGTAATCCAAGTCACTGAGACTTTTGCCACTTGCCCAGAGCAATGCCTCCTCAAGGGCTTGTCCCCGCAGCAGACGAGAGCTGTCCTTGCTGCCAGAGCGCAGCCATGCTTGGAATTCCTCACTGTAGGGGCGCAACTGAGCCAACTGTTGTTCAACCCACTGGGCATTAAAGACTTGGGCATAAATGGGGTTAAACACCTGCAACTTCCCTTGGCGCTGGCACACCAATCCCGTCAAAGCAAGGGCACGCTGCTCATAACTGCCATCGAGGGGGACACCTCCTGTTTCCAAGATGCGTTGATAGAGTCCCAAGAGACGACCGCTGCGCTGTTCATCCGCCAGCAGGCGATTGCGAATGGTCTTTAGGTGTTCTGGTTCATCTTGCCGCTCCCAATCTTGAAGGATATGGTCTTGCACAAACTGAGCCAATTGCTGCACGAGGGCAGAGGCCGGCATAAATGACCCGTGGTGTTGCAAAAGGCGACAGAGTTTTTGGGTCAAAAAGGGTTGGCCGCCGGTCCAGTTGAGGATCTCGGCTAAGAGTTGCTCGGGATGATCGCTGAGGTGGGCAATGCCCTTGAGTAGCGGTGTGGCTTCCCCAAGGGTAAACCCCTGTAAATCAATGGCACAGCCAATGTTAAAGGGGGTGCGCTGCTTATCCTGAATCAGTTGATCGGGAGTGGCCACACCAAAGAGGGCGAAAGTGAGGCGCTGATATTCGGGGCAATCGGCGCGTTGGTTGTAACAAGCGCGGATCCAAGCAAAGAAATCATCGGTGGCAAAGGGCAGACTCAACAGACTATCAATTTCATCGATAAAAATCACAAGAGGCTCACGGGTATGGGCAAGCAGCACCGTTTCCACAAAGTCACTGAGGCGTTGAATGGGCGACACCAGCTGGCGATCGCGCCACCAAGAGCGCAATGCAACCACATCGGTTAACCGAAATCCCTGAATAAGAGCACCGACAAAGCTGGCATACCACTGCTCAGGTTGAATATTCTGGCTACCAATTTTAGTGATGTCGAGGGCGGCACAGCGGTACCCCCTTCTCATCAGTTGTTGTGTCACCTGCACCCGCAGGCTGGATTTGCCCATTTGCCGCGAATTGAGGATATAGCAAAACTCGCCGGCGGTGAGGGCCGCCAAAAGATCGGCATCTGCTTGGCGTCGCACATACACTGCCGATGTGGGGGGCAAGCTTCCCCCCACTTGATAGGTGATTGCTGGAGCCATTGAGGGTGACCTAGTTGTTAACAGTGCGCTCAGGTGCTGTTGACGTGGTTGTGGCCTGATTCACCAGAAATTCTTTTTCTTTAACTTCTCCTAGTTGCCCTAGGGGTTGAAACGGACCGTTGTTGACACTGACGTTGACAGCCCCCGCATTGCCACTGCGCACAATCAGGCGTTCTTGAGCTTGCCAACGGCGCTCTGTTCCCGACTGCAGAATACCGGCATAGACAACGCGACCATCCGCTTCCACCTCTAGCCAGGAGGCATCGGAGAGGGATAATTTGACCTCAAGAGTTTTCGCAGGAGGAAGACGAGGTGTTACCGCCGCTGTGGGGCTGGGAGGAGGGGCAGGGGGTAAATCGGTAATGCTTTGGGCTTGAGGACGAAAGAAATAGGCCAACCCCGCCACGGCCGCTGCCACTAAGGCTAAGTATGTCAAGTACAGGTGAATTGGCCGCAACTGCCAACCCACACCGCCTCTAGAGACACCGGATGGATGGGGTCGCTGCGCAGGTTCAACCCCTGTTGGAAAATGGGCAGCCACGCTTTTGCCATCTAGGCCAAGGGCATCGGCAAAACGGCGAATAAAACCTTGGGTATAAACAGGTTCAGGTAACTCCTCTGGGCTAGCATTCTCAATCGCTGCCAAGATTGACTGGCGCACTAAGGTTTTAGCGGCCAATTCCTCAAGGCTCAGACCGAGTTCTAGTCGCTTGTCGCGGAGGAAGGTACCAATTTCTGCCAGTTTTTCTACCTGTTGACTACTGAGGTGAGGCATTGCTATCTATCTCCTGCCGTCAGTCTATGCCAATTTGCCGCAGAGGGGGTTAGCTATTGCGATTATCCTACAGGAAGCTCCGTAGATTGGGGGACAGGCTTTGCTAGGCTAGATCTGGCTTTTAGACCCATTGCTTTTTATGACTCCAGTCTCTCCCTTGTACGAAGGCAAAGCAAAAATTATTTACGCCACAGCAGATCCAGACATCTTGCTGGCGGAGTTCAAGGATGAGGCAACCGCTTTTAATGCTCAAAAGCGCGGCTCGATCCAAAACAAGGGAGTGATGAACTGCGCGATCGCCAGCCGTTTGTTTCAGTATCTGGCAGCTCAGGGCATTCCCAACCATTTTATTGCCCAAGTGGCACCGCAGAGGATGCATATTCGACGGGTAGAGATTATTCCCCTTGAGGTGGTGGTGCGCAATCGGGCGGCAGGAAGCCTGTGTCGCCAGACGGGATTGCCCCTAGGTTTAGAACTCAATCCTCCACTTGTGGAGTTTTACCTCAAAAATGATGCTCTGGGGGATCCGCTGCTTACGGGCGATCGCTTGCGCCTATTGCAGATTGCTACGGATGAGGAAGTGGCTCAAATGACGCAAATGGCCTTGGCTGTGAATACCCACCTCAGTCGCTTTTTTGCCGAGTGTGGCATTACTCTGGTGGACTTTAAGCTGGAGTTTGGCCGCAGTCGCAGTGGAGAGATTCTCTTAGCAGATGAAATCAGCCCCGACAGTTGCCGCCTTTGGAATCAGGAGGAAAGCGATCCTAAGAAGCGCATTCTCGACAAAGATCGTTTTCGCCAAGATTTGGGCGCCATTGAAGAGGCCTACGCCCTTGTGATGCAGCGGGTCTTAGCCCATTCCACCGACTGCAGTCAGAAACCTTCAGCAGCCCTAGGTGAGCAATGACTGTCGTTCTCGGTGCCGATGTTGGCGGCACAAAAACGCTCGTCGAGTTGTGGGATGTGGTGGGCAGTGATTGGCATTTGCTCCACAGGGCTAAATACACCAGCCGCAATTTTCCTGACTTGACGGCTCTTTTGCAAACGTTCCTCAGGGAGAGTCCTGCCCATCCCCAGAGGGCTTGTCTGGGGATTCCAGGTCCGGTGATTGACCAGGTGGCTCAAGTAACGAATTTGGGCTGGCGGGTCAGTGGTGCGCAATTAGAGACGGCATTGCAGATCCCGAGTGTAACGCTGCTGAATGACTTTGCCGCTGTGGCCTATGGGGCATTGGTGCTGCCGCCAACGGAGTTTGTTGTCCTACAAGAGCGGCCGCGGCGTCCCCAAGCGCCTATTGCCCTCTTGGGAGCCGGTACTGGATTGGGGGAGGCCTTGATGATTTGGCAGGGCGATCGCTACCAAGTGCTTCCCCTTGAGGGCGGCCACACCGACTTTCCGCCGCGCAATGAACAGGAAATAGGTCTATTGCGCTATCTCTGGCAAACCTACGAGCGAGTGTCCGTAGAGCGGGTGGTCTCTGGGGCGGGGCTGGTAGCGATTTACGAATATCTCAAGGGGGTCAACTTTGCTCCCGAATCAGCAGGCGTTGCAGCAGCGATGGCAGAGGCAGAGGATGGGGCTGCCGTCATCAGCCAATACGGTCTTGAGGGGGATCCCCTGTGCGCAGAAGCCTTGCGAATGTTTGTGGATGCCTATGGGGCAGAGGCTGGAAACCTGGCTCTGAAAAGTTTGCCCTTAGGAGGAGTGCTGATTGCCGGGGGAATTGCCCCCAAGATTCTACCGAAAATGACCGACGGCACCTTTCTCCAAGGGTTTGTGAATAAAGGACGGTTTCGCCCCCTGATGGAGCAGTTGTACGTTGCCGTGATTACAAATCCTGAGGTGGGATTACGGGGTGCCGTACATTTGGCAGCTCAGGGGGACTAGGGGTCTTACAGGTGCTTCAGTTGTGGATAGGCCATCAGCAATTCATCGGCAGTGAGGGTATCCCCGATGGCTTGGGGTTGCCAGAGCAGTTCCACCGCCAGTAGGCGATCGCTGCCAATGCCTCCCAACTGTTGCAGTGCTTGCCGTAGCTCTAGGTCATTATTGACTGCGGGCAAAGTCAAGCGTCCAGTGGCAGCCACCACCAAAGTCACGACAATGTATTCACCCACATCATTGCTCACCCCAGGGGCGATCGCCGTCTGCTTAATCTCACGACGGTAGTTAGACAGGGTTTCAGCACTAAGTTTGCTCCGCTCTGCAAGCGCCAGTTGGTTAAAGGCTGTTTCCGCCTGCAGCAGCTTTGTTTCTTGGCTGCTGGCGTGGGCATAGACCCAGTATTGGGGATGACGCAGTAGGGCAAGGGTTGCCTCTTGAAGCACTTTGGTCAAACCTTCGGGACTTTGGGTATCGGCAGTGAGCGCTAGTTGATTCAGTTCCTCTTGTAGTTCACGGGCTTGAGCCAGCAGTCCCACCTGCAGCGTATGTAGGGAGACCGGCGGATTATCGGCGTAGATTTCAGAGTCATCGCCGCTGCTGCGGAAGTTGCGGAAAGCAGAGATCAAAGTATTGGCAAGTACACCGATCAAGATGATCGTAAAAAGGCCGCCAAAGCCACCGCCAAAACCAAAGAAGGGAATCAGAAAGGGAAAGCCAAAACCACCGCCATAGACTGGAACGGGCTGGACATAGCCGTAATCACTGCGGGGGGCACGGTAGGAACGGGTGGGCGCCGGCCGACTAAAGGAGCCACCCCCAATCCGTCCGCCACTGCGGGCTGCCCAGGCGGCACCACTGTCAAGCACCAGATGGGCAATCAAAACCCCCACTGCCACTATTGCTGTGATAGATTTGAGACGTTGCCAAAAAGTTTTCATCATAAATTGTGTTCCCAAGGATTGACATACCAAAGAAGATGTCCTGCTCTCAGTCTAACGTCTTGGCATCTTTAGAGCAGATGGGGAAGTCCGATCAAGCCCTACAGCCTTTCTCGCAAGGAGGGAGTTGACATCGCAAGGGGCGCTTCCCCCCCTTGGGGTACACCATATTTTAGAAAAGGACTGTACTACGATATGAAAAGCAAACTTTCGATAAATGCTTTGCCTGCCGAGTTCTGTTTACGAAATCCATGATTGAAATTCCTGAGTCTCTCAAGCCCGTGATTACCTTTGCCCACCCAGTACTGATGTGGGTACTTTTTGCACTTACGCTCTATGCCATGTATCTGGGAATTCAAACCCGTCGCCTACGCTCCCTCAGCGGCGAGGAAAAGAAAGCCCTCATTCAATCGAAGGTCAATCTCAGGCACCACCAAGTGGGCGCTATCCTATTGGCTTTAATGGTGATGGGGACGATTGGCGGGATGGCGGTCACCTACATCAATAATGGCAAACTTTTTGTCGGGCCGCACTTGATTGTCGGACTGACGATGACGGCATTGATTGCGATTTCTGCGAGCTTAACCCCCTTTATGCAAAAAGGAAGCGAGGCTGCGCGGGCACTGCACATGACCTTGAATCTGTTTCTGGTCATCCTCTTTGGCTGGCAGGCGGTGACGGGTTTGCAAATTGTGCAGCGAATTCTCAATGCCACCTAGGGGGCAGCGGCAACCCAGAAAGGAATCGTAGCAATTGCAAAATTTCTGCAACAAGTGAGAGCGTTTGTGCCAAAATAAGAGGAACACCGATGGCGGCTCTTTTCAGGGGAATGGGGTCTGCTTAACACTGCGAAAGCAAAGGTATTCAAGTATTTTGATGCCCTGACCTACCCCCGATTTCAGAAAGGGGCTGCACTACGAATCATTCCTAAGGCAGTGGGAGCGCCTAAGTCTTACTTATTGCAGACGATTCACTTTCTGGGCAATCATGACCACACTTTCCTTGAGGCCACCGCTTAAAACAGCTGTCCAGGTTGAGCACTTATATAAGTCCTTTGGCCGCTTTACGGCGATTCGGGATGTGAGCCTATGGGTCCATGAGGGGGAAATTCTGGGGCTGTTGGGACCTTCGGGTTGCGGCAAGACAACTCTACTGCGCTTAATTGCAGGTCT
Source organism: Thermosynechococcus sp. Uc (assembly GCF_029335995.1). NCBI lineage: Bacteria > Bacillati > Cyanobacteriota > Cyanophyceae > Acaryochloridales > Thermosynechococcaceae > Thermosynechococcus > Thermosynechococcus sp. Uc. Next base: position 9,071 of record NZ_JARJMS020000062.1, on the reverse strand, counting down.
GGACACGCCAGATGCTGGGGAAATTAGGGTGGGCGATCGCTGTGTGGCAGCGGCGCATGTCTTTGTGCCCCCAGAGCAACGGTCTTTGGGAATGGTCTTTCAGGACTTTGCCCTTTTTCCCCATTTGACGGTGGCCGAGAACATTGCCTTTGGTTTGCAACAACAACGCCTCAGCAGGAGACAAATTCAGGAGCGAGTGGCAGCAGTTTTGGCTTTAGTGCATCTAGAGGGGATGGAAAAGCGTTACCCCCACGAATTGTCGGGTGGACAGCAGCAACGAGTGGCCTTGGCACGGGCGATCGCCCCTCAACCGGCGGTCATTCTTCTCGATGAACCCCTCAGCAATCTCGATGCCCAAGTGCGCCTGCACCTGCGGGAAGAATTGCGCACAATTCTCAAGGGCACAGGAACAACGGCAATTTTTGTTACCCATGATCAGGAGGAAGCCCTGAGTCTGTCGGATCGCCTAGCGGTCATGCGCCAAGGCAAGATTGAGCAAGTGGGTACCCCTGAAGAGATCTATTGCCAGCCGGCTTCACGGTTTGTGGCCGGTTTCATTACCCAAGCTAATTTTTTGCCCGCCTGTGTGGAAGGGTCGCAGGTGCGCACGGATGTTGGGACATTTCCCCTTTTGGAAGCACTGCCGAGGGGAGAAGGGGAAGTGATGATTCGGGAAGAAGATCTCCAGTTGCAGCCCGATCTTGAGGCCACCGGTTGCTTTGTGATTCGCGATCGCCAGTTTCTTGGTCGCGAGTATCGCTACTGCATTCAACTGCCCTGTGGCAAGGAACTCCATGCCCGCCAGCCCCTTGCTGTGGATATTCCCATTGGCACTGCGGTAAAAGTGGCAGCTGAAGCGGTGCGTTTTTTCCCCAAAGAAAGCTAATCTAGGGCCTGTGCCATATACTGACCCCAAAGGGCGGCAGCGAGACCACTACTGCCTTGGGTAGGGCTATTGTCATCATTGCCTAGCCAAATGCCGGTGAGAACATCGGCGCTGGGGACATAGCCAATAAACCAAAGATCACGACCCTCGTTGGTGGTGCCGGTTTTGCCGGCAACTGGACGGCCAATGGCAGCAGCCCGACCCGTCCCCCGACTGACAACAGCGGTGAGTAAACGGGTCATTTCATTGGCGATCGCTGGGTCGAGAACCCGCTGAGGCATTTCATCGCTTGCGGCATAGATGAGGCGACAGGTCTGCCAGTCGTTTGCATGTTTACAATCACCGCCATCGCGCACCGCAAGAATGGCATGGGGGGGAATGCGCTGTCCCTCATTGGCGAGTACGGCAAAGGCACCACTGATTTCTAGGAGAGTGACCTCACTTTGACCGAGGACCAAGCCGGGCACCGCTTGCAGAGGACTCACAATTCCCATTGCTCTTGCCAATTGAATGATGGCTTGTAAGCCAACGGTTTGTGCTAGGCGTAAAGCAATGGGGTTTTCAGACAGGGCTAGGGCCGTGGCCAGATCCATTGCACCCCCCCCGCTACGACAGCCTGCAAATTGTTGCCCTTGCCAGAAGACTGGCTCACAGGAAAAAGTTTCAGCGGCCGTGTGGCCTTTTAAGAGGGCTTCGGTATAGGCGAACACCTTGAAGGTGGACCCCGGTTGGCGCAGGGCAAGGGTCGCACGATTAAATTGGCTTTTTTGATAATCCACCCCACCCACTAAAGCAAGAATCAAACCACTACTGGGCTGCAGAGTCATCAATGCCCCTTGACTGACACCATAGCTGCTGCCCGTGTTGCTGATGAAAGTGCGCAGACTCGATTCAGCCAGTTTTTGCCAACGGGGGTCTAAGCCTGTTTCCACAATCAGGTTGCCCTCTTGGGCAAGGTTTTCACCTAGAAGTTGAGCAAGTTCCTGATAGACATGATCCGTATAGTAAGGAAAGCGCTGAGCAGTAAGCAATTCCCGCGCCTTGGGACTAATTTCAATGCGGGAACGGCGGGCGCGATCGCCCTCTTCTTTGCTAATGTAGCCCTGCTGCACCATGCGCAAAATGACACGATTGCGATAATCTACGGCAGCATCGTAGTCGCGCACAGGATTAAAACGATTGGGCGCAGGCAAAATTCCCACCAGTGTGGCGGCTTCGTTGAGGGTCAAGTCTTTGGCGGGTTTATCAAAGTAGAATTGAGCTGCATCCTCAAAGCCGCGATTTCCCATGCCCAAATAGACACGGTTGAGGTAGGCCAAAAGCAGCTCATCTTTGCTGTAGAAAAATTCCAACTTTAGGGCAGCTGCCATTTCCCGCCACTTGCGGCTGAGGCTTTCATCCATCCCCACATAGGACCGAAAGAGTGTACGTGCCAATTGTTGTGATAGAGTACTTGCCCCTTCCCGGGTTTGACGGGCTAGTAAGTTGGTAAGTGTGGCTCGCACCATGCCCAAAGGATCGATGCCGAAGTGCCAGTAGTAACGAACATCCTCAGAGGCCAACACCCCATGAACTAGATAGGGGGAAAAGTCATTGAGACGTTGCAGTTCGCGGTGGGCGCGATCCTCCACTGGGTTGATCAGTTCCCCTTGGCGATCGAGGAGAATAATTGGACCTTGCTCAATTGGAGGCAGGGGACGTACCGTCACTTTGTTGGCTTCCACAGTCAGCAATCCTATCCCTAGGACACTGATGCCGATTACCCCCCAAATGCCGTAGGTGAGAACCTGAACCAAAAGGGGGGGGGAATTGTGGAAGCGGAGGGTAACGGCGCCTTTGACCTCTGGCGGGCCAAGGGTAATGACATCGCCGTGGTGGAGCTCACCGGTTTGGAGACGCTGCCGTTGGCGATAGATGCCATTGGTGGAATCTAAGTCTTGGATTTGAAAGACGCCGCTCGGGGTGAGCCGTTTTAGGCGGGCGTGGGTGCCACTGACAATCTCTGCGTCAATAATAATATCGGCACGGCTTTGACTACGGCCAATAATGTAGCGATCGCCAACTAGGGGAAAGACTTGGCGTTGACCTTTGAACTCTACCCAGAGTTCAGGTGTGCGGGCATTTTCCCTGAGGGAGACCTGTTGCCAATCAAACCGAGACTGTACCGTTTGCACCGCTTGGGTGACGGTCTGAGTCATGGACTGCCAAAAATCTCGGGCAGGATTGGGCATGGCAGCAGCTATAGAACGTTAATTGTATCCCTACATTTCGGGCACATAGCCCGCCGGAACTGCGTTGGGATCCGTATCCCGCTTAGAGCTGAGAATGTCCATGCGCTCAACCAAAATCACCGGCGAGGAGCGTGCGGCTCCCGTGTTGCGGTCTTGCCAGCGATCGAACTTCAGACTGCCCTTAACACCCAAAAGCGTTCCTTTGCGCACATAATCAGCGGCCACCTGAGCTGTTTTACCCCAAATTTCTAAGTTAAACCAATCGGGTTGATCCTCCTTGCTCGGGCGATTCACTGCCAAGGTTAGCCGGCACTTCACACTTCCTGACTCAAAATAGCGCACCTCCGGATCGCTGCCGACATAACCCACTAGATGAACCACATTTAAACTCATCGCTGACTGCCTCAGATTGTTTTTTATTCATTATCTCAAAATTCAGCTTTGTAAAGCTCGACGTTTTCCCTCGGGGTTTCTACTGCATGGAGTAGTGAGTACACTCACAGGATCTTTGATGTTATCTTCATCCTGAATCAGGGCAGCTATACCTTGTGGCAAGTGTCTTTTCAGAATTCTCTAGCACTCTTTGGCGCCGTGGTTTTCTGCCTATACGTAAACTTTTGTCTCCCTCAATATTGAATACGTGGATCTGCCCATTTCAGGAGCAAGTCTGCCAGAAGGTTGCCGACAATCAACATCACTGCCCCCATCATCAGACTCGCCATCACCACATAAATATCTTGGGCAGTAACCGCCTGTAAAATCAGCCGACCGAGACCCGGCCAGTTAAAGAAAAACTCAGCAATAAATGCGCCGTTGAGGAGGCTGGCAAATTCAAAGCCCAAAAGGGTAATTAGGGGGTTCACCGCATTGCGCAGGGCATGGACATAGATCACCCGCGATTCGGGGAGTCCCTTGGCCCGTGCTGTTTGAATGTAGTTTTGCCGCAACACATCCAGTAAATTGCCGCGCATCAGCCGTTGTAACGCCGCAAAACTGGTGAGGGTGAGGGCAACCGTCGGCAAAATCAAGTGCCAGCCAATGTCGAGCACCTTGCCCCACCACGGCAGTTCATCGTAAAAGAGGCTGGTCATGCCACCGACGGGAAACAAGGGGGTACTCTGAGCTAAAAACAACAGCAGTAAGGCGGTAATAAAACTGGGAAACCCTTGGCCAATGTAACTAATGACCCGCAGTAGGCGATCGCTCCAACGATCTTGGGTCACGGCTGCCCAAATTCCTAGGGGAATGGCGAATCCCCATGTCAGGAGAATAGAGCTAAAAGAGAGCAGTAGGGTAGCGGGTACCCGCTCCCACAATAGCGATGCCACCGGGCGCTGATAGACAAAACTGGTACCGAAGTTGCCATAGCGAAGAATCTGCCACAACCAGCGAAAGTACTGCTCTACGGGGGACTTATCAAGACCAAATTGCTGCTCCAATTCCTGCAAGCGTTCCACAGAAATCTGTGGATCAGTCTTGAGCGTGTCGAGATAGTTCCCCGGCGCCAACTGCATAATGGTAAAACTCAATGCAGAGGCCAAAAGCAACGTGATGAGGGCTTCCCCCAAGCGCTGCAAAATTAAACGGCTTGTGTCGTTTCCCAAGCGTTGGCCAATGGATTTGAGCATGGCTTATTTAGAGGCCAGCACGGTATCAATGGCTGCTTTCAACTCGGCTTTACTGAGCTGGGTGACCACAAAGACTTCCTGCACGGTTTTGCCGCGTCGCGCAATTAGCTTAAACCCGCCTTTGATGGGGACAGAGACCCTCAGTTGGAGATGGGGGGATTGACCTTTGACAGCGGCAATGACACCGGGGGTGAGGGTGCTGATCCCCGCTACCTTGGCCAGTTTTTCCAAGACGGGAATCAGCCCCTCAATATGGGTGGAGTGATTGAGGACAACCCGACCAGTTGCTGCTGCCATTTTAAGGTAACCACCGTGCTCGCAAGCCGAGTGCCAAAGGCTCTGGCATCCCAACAGTAATTTTATCCTGATTTGATTTTAGAGGGAAAAGCCAAATTTGATGCTGTTGAGGGGGCAGTTGACGCAGTGGCGGTGGTGACGCTTGGGGGCGACTGGGCAGTTCTGCTAAATCATTGGGGTTGGGGTTAAGCGGTGCAGTGTCACTGTACAAATCGCTATTGTTCACCTCTTCTGGAATTTCGCGCCCCTCAACAGAGTCAACGGCCAGGATACGGCCATCGGGTGCCAAGCTCAGGTACAGTTCCTGCTGCGGGTCAAAATCTTTGAGCTTGAACAGTTCCTTGGTTTTCAGATCAAAAAGAGCAAGGTAGGGGATTTCGCGGTTGTTGCCTGCCCCTTCAAGGCGGGTGAGGATGGCATAGAGAAATTCCCCTTGGGGGTCAAATTGACCGGCAATGATGGAGCCATTGAGGGTCAGCAGTTCCCGCTGTTCACCGAAAAGATCCACCACGTAGAGGGATCGCGAGAAATTGGGGTTAAACTTCACCACTGCCACTTGCCGTCCATCGCGGCTAAAGTCTAGCACCATGCCATACTGGGGTAAAAAGTCAAAGTCGTTTTTGCCATTGCTGGGTTCTAGGGGAACAATCGCCAGTCCCTGCCCTTGGGCAATAATTAAATGTTGGTTGTCGGGAGCAATGCGAAAATCGCCAGCGGCCGCTTGATTGAGCCGACGGGGCTGAAAATTTTCATCGAGAAGCCAGAGGGAACTGTCTGTCGGCTGCAGACGATTCACCCGCTGCACAACAATTTTGCTGCCATCATTGGCCAACTGGAAGCGCAAATTCTGGTACTCGCTGTTGTCGAGGATCAGGGAAATTTCACCCGCGGGTCGCGGTTGACGGCGGGGGGCATCGGGAGCGTTAAAGTATAGTCCGGTGGTGACGGTGTACAGTTGGGGGTCAAAGCCCATTTGCTCGCCCCGTTCACCCGCACTAAAGAGAATGCGATCGCCCGCCGGATAGGGCTGAAAGTCAAGCACCCGCAGATTGGGGGGGGTGAGAAAAGTTTTTTGCTGCAACGTCAAGTTGTAGAGGATTAATCGTCCCTCTTCGACCCCCGAACCAAGATACACAAGCACGCGATCGCGACTGCGAAACTGCCCCTGAAAGGGTTTGATCGGCTTGCCTTGGGGCACAGAAACAGCGCCTTCTAGGGAGACTTTGAAGGTTTGACCGTAGGGAATTGGCTGCCTCAGCGTATAGGCAAAACGCCGCCCTGACCAACTGGCTTTGCCCTCTAGGGGGGGCTCAATCTTGAGATGCGCTGCCACCGAAGACCAGTCCATTTGCCGGTTAAAGGAGAGGATAAAGGCGCGATCCTCGGCCCCCACATCACGGTTTTGCCAAGTGAAATCGCGCACTTGGGCTTGGGTACGATCCCCTGCCCACAACAGCAAAAGGGTAAAGACAACAGCCGCAAAGAATACGCTTAAGGCGGTTCGGTCGAGGGGCTGTGGAAAGGGGTGAGGAGACATCAGCAGACATGTTTACACCGCAACAGGAGCACCATACCAGAGGGCCTCAATGTGCTGGATCATGGGCAGTGCTGCCTGCGGTTGCGGCAACAGGACAGTGACATGACCCAGCTTACGACCCGCGTAGGTTTGACATTTACCATACCAGTGCAGGTTCGCACGGGGGAGGGCAGCCAAGGCCTCACATTTTGCTCTATAGTCCACCTGCGGCGCCGCTAAGCCCAACAAATTCACCATCACCGCTGCCGGCACTTGCATTGCGGGGCTGCCCAAGGGTTGGCCGCTAATGGCACGCAAGTGCTGCTGAAACTGACTGGTGATACAAGCATCCATGGTGTAGTGGCCAGAATTGTGGACGCGGGGGGCAATTTCATTGACCAGTACCTCACCGCTGGCGGTCAGGAAACATTCAATGCCAAAAACGCCCACTGCCTCAAGGGCAGTTAGAATTTGGCGGGCAATGGCCTCAATTTGCTGGCTCACTGGGGGGTCAACGAAGGCAGGAGCTATCACGCGCCGACAGATGGCATCCACCTGCTGGGTTTCCACGACGGGGTAAAGGGCAATCTCCCCTTGGGGCGATCGCGCTGCCATGATTGCCAATTCCTTGACATAGGGCACAAAGGCTTCCACCAAAAACCCTTGCGGCGGCCTCTGTGGCCAACGCTGTTGAAACTGTTGCCATGCCCCTTCATCCGGTATTACAAATGTGCCTTGGCCGTCATAACCGTGGCGACAGGCCTTAATCACACAGGGAAAGGCGGGGGGGCGATCGCCCAAATAGGCAAAGTCCGGTACAGGAAGCCCCAGCTTCTGCAAAAAGTGCCGCTGCTGGTACTTGTCCAAGAGGGGGGTAAGGGAGGCAAGACGGGGATAAAAGCAAACCCCCTGCTGTTCAAGGTGTTGCAGTCCCTCCAGATCCACAAACTCATTTTCAAAGGTGATGACATCCACCTGCGTCGCCAGTTGTGCAGTTGTTGCCACATCGGCAATCGCCCCATAGCAGACTCCCTCAGCAACAGCCACCGCTGGATCGGTGACCGCAGGCGTTTGTACCCAAAGGCTCAGCCCCATTTCCTTGGCCGCCAGTCCCAGCATCCAAGCCAACTGACCGCCGCCAATTACCCCAATTTTGGTTCTTTTGCTCACGCTTTGTGCACTAGACTCAACGGCACCTATTGTCCTACGTCTATGTCCCTTGAGCGTCTGCTGCCAGGAAAAGCTGCACTAACCAAAGACTGGGATCATCGCCAGCAGTAAACTCAAAGTTCAATTTACGGCAAATGCGAATCATGCCCTCGTTGTCTTTAAGCACGTAGGCGTGGATGGCACTGAGGCCTTCGTCGCGGCCAATTTGGATTAAACGGCGCAGCAATTCGGTGCCAAGGCCTTGGCGCTGCCAGGGATCGCTAATCAGCAGCGAAAACTCGGCGGTATTGCTAAAGTGATCCTTACTGAGGCGAGCGGCGCCAATAATTTCCGGTTGACCGTCACTTTGACGCTCCGCCACAAGCGCCATTTCGCGGTCATAGTCCACAAAGCAAATGCGCACCAAGCGCTCGTGGGCAATCCGCTGGGAGAGTTTCATGAGGTGAAAATAGCGCAGATAAACGCTCTGCTCCGAAAGAGTGGCGTGGTACTGGCGCATCAGTGGCTCATCCTCTGGCCGAATGGGTCGAATGAGCACCGGCGTGCCATCGCGCAATTGCCATGGACTGACGTATTGCGTGGGATAGGGGCGAATGGCTGGCTTGACAAAGGTACTTTCGTCCTTGTGGAGAACAATGCGGGCATCTAAGGCCACTAGGCGATCGGGGGGCGCCACCAAGAGGGGGTTGATGTCAATTTCCTTGATCCAGGGCTGCTCTACCACCAACAGGCTAAAGCGCACCAGTAAATCCTCAAGGAGGCTTAGATTTAGAGGCGGCCAGCCGCGGACACCATTAAAGGCGCGGGAAATTTTGGTTTGCTGAATAAGGCGGCGCGCCAAGGTGGTATTCAAAGGAGGGAGGGAGATGGCCGTGTCTTCAAGGACTTCCACCAACTGCCCTCCTGTGCCAAAAAGAATCACTGGCCCAAATTGCGGGTCTGTGGAGCTGCCCAAAATTAGCTCAAACCCCCGCCAAGGAATCATGGGCTGCACCGTGACACCGGCAAAGTGACCCGCCCCAGCAGCCATCGTTACATTTTTTTCAATCTGTTGGTAGGCGGTGAGAACGGCAGCGGCATCGGGGAGATTGAGCGCCACACCGCCGACGTCGGTTTTGTGGGTAATGGTGGGCGAATAGAGCTTTAGCACCACAGGGTACCCCAGGCGATCGGCGGCAGCTACCGCCTCTGCTTCACTGCGGGCAATACAGGTTTCCACCACCGGCAGGCCATAGGCGGCCAGTACTGCCTTGGCTTCCCACTCGGTCAATAGGGTGCGCCCCTCACTGCGCACTTGTTCAAAAAGGCAGGCAACCCTCTCGCGGTCGGGGGGGGTTGTGGTG
>NZ_JARJMS020000044.1:0-36495 GCF_029335995.1 Thermosynechococcus sp. Uc | reverse complement strand
GAGCACTAACAAAAACTCTAGGAAATTATCAGTGCTCGGTCTACAGGATTGAGCGTCAACGCTTAACCCTGACAGACAGTCGCTTCGGTAAATCCCTGCTGCTCACGGCACTACCACGCCGCACACGTCACCGGCGAGCTGGGCGTGACTAACTTCTCATCTGAGTACATTTAAGTGCGCACCCGCAAGGCGCGGTTTCGGCCTAGCCAAACCAAAACCCAAGGACGGCTGCGCCTGCGCGCTATCCTTCCGCTGTTAGCTTGCTCCCGCGCAGCGGGTCGATCGGCTTCTGTGGAATCTGTGGGTGTAATCACAGATGTGGGACTCTTCCTCAGTCTATGGTGCAGCCGTTGGAGCGGCTGAATCGTCCCTATACCGCTTAGAAGCCCTGCAGCCGATGCGGTAGGATCAAAAGGGCAATTTTTGTATTCGAGGTCAGCAGTGACAGTTCGTGTTCGTTTAGCGCCGAGTCCGACGGGAAATCTGCACATTGGGACTGCCCGCACCGCTGTATTTAACTGGCTCTATGCCCGCCACCGGGGAGGCAAATTCATTCTCCGGATTGAGGATACTGATCGCGAGCGCTCTCGACCCGAATATACCGAGAATATCCTTGAAGGGTTGCAATGGCTGGGGCTGACATGGGATGAAGGTCCGTATTTCCAAAGCGATCGCCTTGATTTATACCGCCAAGCAATTCAAACCCTTTTGGATAAGGGATTGGCCTACTACTGCTACTGTACCCCCGAAGAACTCGATGCCCTACGCTCAGAGCAAAAAGCCAAGGGGCTAGCCCCCCGCTACGACAACCGTCATCGCCATTTGACCCCACAGGAACAAGCTGCTTTTGAGGCAGCGGGGAGAACCCCCGTCATTCGCTTTAAAATCGAGGACGATCGCCAGATTGAGTGGCAAGATTTGGTGCGCGGTCGGGTCAGTTGGCAGGGGGCTGATCTGGGTGGCGATATGGTGATTGCGCGGGCTGCCCCCCGAGGCGAGATTGGCTATCCCCTCTACAACTTGGTAGTTGTGGTGGATGACATTGCCATGGGCATTACCGATGTCATTCGCGGTGAAGACCACATTGGCAACACACCGAAGCAAATTTTGCTCTACGAAGCCCTTGGCGCCACCCCTCCCAACTTTGCCCATACCCCCTTAATTCTCAACTCAGCCGGACAAAAACTCTCAAAACGGGATGGGGTCACCTCGATTTCTGACTTTCGAGCCATGGGGTACCTAGCTCCCGCTTTGGCCAACTACATGACACTTTTGGGTTGGTCGCCCCCCGAAGGGATGGGGGAACTCTTTACCCTTGATCTAGCAGCTAAGCACTTTAGTTTTGAACGAATTAACAAAGCAGGTGCCCGCTTTGACTGGGATAAGCTCAATTGGCTCAATCGCCAGTACATTCAGCAACTAGAGCCAGAGGAACTTTTGGCGGAACTCATCCCCTTGTGGCAGGGGGCAGGCTATGCCTTTGATGAGGGGAGCGATCGCCCTTGGTTACTGGATCTTGCCCAACTCCTTCAACCTAGTCTCAACACCCTTAAGGAGGCCATTGATCAGGGGGCAGTTTTCTTTCTACCCACTGTTACCTTTGATGCAGAGGCAATGGCGCAACTGAGCCAACCCCAAACTGCAACCATCCTAGCCTATTTACTAGACCACTTACCCTCAGAGCCAACGCTAGCTGTAGAAATGGGGCACCACTTGATTCAGCAGGCCACCAAAGCGGCGGGTGTTAAAAAGGGGGCCACCATGCGATCGCTCCGCGCTGCCCTTACCGGTGCCGTGCATGGACCTGATTTAATGGCCACTTGGCAAATTCTCCACCAACGGGGTTGGGATCAACCGCGACTTGCGGCAGCCTTGAAACAGGTGCAAACTACTTCCTAGGGGTTAGGGGAGCGATCGCAGATCGTTTGGCTTAAATGAGCCCCACTCAAATTTGCTTGAAACAAATTGGCATTCATCAGGTTCGCGCCCCGTGGATCACAATTGGGGCATTGAGCCTTTCTAGGAACTGTTGCGCATAGGCAGGATTTTCGGCATTGGCAACCGCTGGTACAACCAATAACAAAAGAGCTAGAGAAAATACTTGCGGCTCCACTAAAAGATTAAGTTTTGCAAAATTTCGTTCTCTTAAGTGTTGTATTACTTGCGGTGACTATTGCGAAGACTTTTGCAACTCCACAGTAGAAAAGGGCTGTACAGAGGCAACCCGTCCTCAATGAAGAGAAAGGCAAATCAAAGAGTAATAATTTTGCCAAAAGTGCCAACGTGGCCACTAATAGTGTTACCAAAAACCCCACAACCGCGCATCTGTGCCGGCTTGCCGCTGCGAAATCTCCTCCAAGGTGGACTCTACCGTATCAATCCGCTGCCCTAACTGTATGAGCCGCTGCTCGAGTTTGGCTTCTATAGCGTCAATCTGCTGCTGGAGTTTCCCTTCTACTGCATCAATTTTGTCCTCCAATCGCTTCAGCTTTTCATCCATGAGGTTAAAGCGCTCTGTGGTGGTGGCAATGTGGAGTCTAACTTTTTGTCGATTGTTTGGATAGCAGCTTGCATCCCTTGGATGGCATCCAAGACTTGAGTAAGTTCAGAGCGGATGGCAGGTTCGGTCATGATTGACCTAGTTGGAGCAGAAGGAAGGGCTATAAATCTAGCCTCAGCGATCGCCCCGCCCCCCAAACTTGGTTTTAGTTTGTACAAAACAACCCCTGACTCTGAACTCAATTAGTGCCTAATGTTGCAAGTAGCTGGGTACCAAGGGCAAAGCATCCTGAAACAGGGGAGTGCTCAAGTAGCGTTCGCCAAAGCTCGGCTGTACCATGACAATTAACTTGCCCGCATTTTCGGGGCGTTGAGCCACCTGAATTGCAGCACAAAGGGCAGCCCCACTGGAAATGCCAGAGAGGAGGCCTTCTTCACGGGCTAAGCGGCGACCAAAATGAATGGCTTGATCGTCGGAGACAGGGATGACTTCATCAATCAGTTCGCGCTTGAGAACAGGAGGCACAAAGCCGGCGCCAATGCCTTGAATTTTATGGGGTCCCGGTTTGCCACCTGAAAGGACAGGACTGTTGCTAGGTTCGACGGCAATCGCCTGAAAACTGGGCTTCTTGGCTTTAATCACTTCCGCCACTCCCGTAATCGTGCCGCCGGTGCCCACTCCCGCCACCAAAATATCCACTTGACCATTCGTATCTTGCCAAATTTCCAGGGCAGTGGTTTCACGGTGAATCTTGGGATTGGCGGGATTTTTGAACTGTTGCAACATGAAGGCATCTTCAAGGGAGGCAGCAATTTCTTCAGCGCGACGAATCGCGCCGCTCATCCCTTCAGTGCCGGGTGTCAAATCTAGCTCTGCCCCATAGGCGCGCAGCATGGCACGCCGCTCTGCACTCATTGTTTCCGGCATCGTCAGAATCAAACGGTACCCCTTTGCCGCCGCCACCATTGCCAAGGCAATGCCCGTATTCCCTGAGGTGGGTTCCACAAGCACGGTTTTGCCGGGGGCAATGAGACCCGCTGCTTCTGCCTCCTGAATCATGCTCAAACCAATGCGATCCTTCACCGAAGCTGCAGGATTCATGCTCTCTAGTTTGACAACAATTTGTGCCACGCAGCCTTCAGCTTGGGGAATGCGGTTCAAGCGCACAAGGGGGGTGCGACCAATGAGGGCAGTAATATCAGGGGCAATATTCATGGACGAGCAATCTCCAAACTCAACAGAAAACTTGCGGCGCAATCATTTAATCTTGGATTACCTTAGATGTAGTACATGACATCCGCTTGCTGGTAAGCCTGCCGGCGATCGCACAAGTCTTGTAGCGTATGCTTTCTCAAGACCTCGTTGGCAGCAGCGCAGGCCTCTAGCCATATCGAACGGATCAGACTGCGCGCCAAATCACCACTGTCAGGCAGCTTTTGTTCTAGCTTCGAGTCCATTCCCTCAATACAGTTGAGCACATCTAAAATTGAAATTTGCCAAGGGGCTTTTGCCAGCAAGTAGCCACCCCGTGCGCCCCGCTGACTGCGAATGAGACCTTTGCGGCGCAAAGTCGCCATCAGTTGCTCTAAATAGCGATCAGGAATGTTATGCATGGCAGCAATTTGGCGAATTTGTAGCGGTTCCGCCTGTTTATAGGCCGTTGACATTTCCAAAAGCGCCAAGAGGGCGTACTCACTTTTGGCAGACAGTTCCACAAGACGTTTGGCACAAGCACGACATTGGGCAGATTGCCCGGCCTGTATTATATCCTACTTCTTGATCGGGATTGAGGAGATTCTTACGAATCTTTACTCCGGAGCAGATTGAAACCCCAGACATTCATTCCTTCATGTTGAGAAGCAGGCTAGACTTAAGAGGAGCTCTAGGTGCATGCCCCAGTCTGCCCAATGGTAAGAATTCTAGCCATTGAAACCAGTTGCGATGAAACCGCTGCTGCCGTCGTGCGCGATCGCGCCATTGAAAGTAATGTGATTGCCTCCCAAGTGGGTGCTCATCAGCCCTTTGGCGGTGTCGTACCGGAAGTGGCCTCCCGTGCCCACTTAGAAAACATCAACACAGTCATTGCAGCAGCGATGAGTGAAGCGGCCTGCGATTGGTCAACCATTGATGCCATTGCCGTCACCTGTGCCCCCGGTCTGGTGGGCTCCCTCCTAATTGGGGTCATGGCGGCAAAAACCCTTGCCCTTGTGAAACAAAAACCGCTTCTGGGAATTCACCATCTTGAGGGGCATCTCTATGCCTCCTACTTAGCAGAGCCAAGCCTTGAGCCGCCGTTTCTTTGTCTGTTGGTTTCGGGCGGGCACACCAGTCTCATTGGCGTGTATGGCTGTGGCGAGTACCGGCTTTTTGGACAAACGCGGGACGATGCGGCGGGGGAAGCCTACGACAAGGTGGCGCGCCTTTTAGGGTTAGGGTATCCAGGCGGGCCTGTTCTGGATCGCTTGGCGCAGGAGGGCAATCCAGATGCCTTTGAGCTGCCGGAGGGAAATATCCGCTTACCCGATGGGAAGGTGCATCCCTACGACTCCAGCTTTAGTGGCCTCAAAACCGCAGTGGCACGCCTAGTGGCGGAGCTACGTCAAAATTGTAACGAACTGCCCGTGGCCGACCTAGCGGCTAGTTTTCAAAAGGCAGTGGCCCAAGCCTTGACCAAGCGGGCGATCGCAGCAGCGGTGGATCATGGATTCAAAACCCTAGCCATTGGGGGGGGAGTAGCAGCCAATTCTGGACTGCGACAACACCTGAGGGCGGCCGCGGAACCCTTGGGACTACAGTTAATTTTTCCGCCACTGCGGTTGTGTACCGACAATGCGGCAATGATTGGCTGTGCGGCGGTGGACCATTTCCAGCGGGGCGATCGCTCCCCTTTAGAGCTAACAGCGCGTTCACGCCTCAGCTTGCCAGAGATTTCTACGCTCTACGCAGCCACACCCCTCGCAGTGAGTTGAGCGCCATCGATCCTAAAAAGAACGCTAGTTGACAAACAACAATACTCGGTCCGGATGGCCAGTTCATTCCTGCTGACACTAGCATGCCAACAATCGCACTGCCCACTCCCACTAGGGCTGCTAAAACCACATACTGGGAAAATTGCCGACTCCACAGGCGTGCCCCACAGGCGGGAATCACCACAAAGGCACTAATGAGCAATACCCCCACAGTCTTAATCGAGACGGCAACCGCTAAGGCCAATAGGGTGATAAACAGCAGCCGTTGCAGTCCCACCGCTACCCCCTGCGCCACTGCCAAGGCTTCATTCACTGTGATTAACAATTGCACCCGCAACGTCAGCAGGATGAAAATGCCCACAATGGTACAAAGTGTGCCACTCATAACGAGATCAACTGGGCGCACTGCCAAAATATCGCCAAATAGTAAGTTATTCACCCCTCCCTGATAGCGATCGCTGATACTCAGCAAAATCACCGCCACCGCCAATGAAGCCGAATAAATAATATTTAGGAGGGCATCCGTCCACAGCCGCGTATGCTCCAGCAGATACGTTACCCCTAGGGCAAAGATTACGGCAAAGGGCAACAACATCACTGAAGGATTGAGGCCAAGCATAATCCCTAAGCTAATTCCCAGTAGTGCCGAATGCCCCAAGGCATCGCTAAAAAAGGAGAGTTGCCGCAGGATGGTAAAGCTACCGAGGGCACCCGCCATTCCTCCGGTTAAGATCCCTGCCCACAGCGCCCGTTGCATAAAGGGCAACTGCAACAGATCAATCATTCGTTCCAAGATCATGCGAACTGGTTAGGGCGTGCCAAAGGGTAATAGAAGAATAATATGCTATTCAACAAAGTGGTTGTGAGGATAGGGCTGCGTGTATCGTCTGCTGGCGCCTGCCAAAATTAATCTCTTTTTACAAATTGTTGGCAATTGCTTGGATGGCAGTGGCTACCATGAATTGGTCATGGTAATGCAGGCGGTCTCCCTTATGGATCGCATTGAACTCATGCCGCGGCGCGATCGCCAGATTAAAATTCGTTGCACCAGCGCCGCCGTTCCCTGCGATCAGCGCAATTTGGCCTATCAAGCAGCAGCCCTCCTACAGCGTCATTTTCCCGATTGCCAGGGCGTTGAAATTTTTATTGAAAAACGGATTCCTGTAGGGGCTGGTTTGGCTGGGGGGTCAACCAATGGTGCAGCCGTACTTGTAGGCTTGGATCTTCTGTGGCACTTGGGACTTACCCAAGAGGAATTGCAGCACTTTGCCGAGCAATTGGGCGCCGATGTACCCTTCTGTCTGCAAGGGGGGACAGCCTTAGCCCTAGGACGGGGTGAACAGTTGACCCCCCTCCCTGACCTCCAGGGCTTGAGTGTGGTCTTGGGCAAGTATCGCTCCCTCAGTGTGGCTACCCCTTGGGCCTATCAAACCTATCGCCAGGAATTCGCTGCCACCTATGCCCAGACTCCCAGCGAGCAGGAAAAGGCACGTCAGGAGGGGGGATCCGCAACCCTGTTACAGGCAATTCAGCAGCATGACCTTCCGACATTGGCTGCCAGCCTCCGCAATGATTTGGAGAAAGTCGTCCTCCCCCGCTACCCTTTGGTGGCTCAACTGCGGGAGCAGTTTCTACAAGCGGGGGCGATCGCCAGTATGATGTCGGGATCCGGGCCCACAGTTTTTGCCCTCGCGCCCTCTGCGGATGAAGGCTACACCATCATGCAGCGGGTACGGCGCGCCCTACCAGACCCCGACCTTGATCTATGGGTTTGTGAGTGCTGTCCCCACGGTATTCAGTTGGAAACGCCCTAGGCAAACTCCTCCAGATAGTCTTGAATTTCCCGCCGCCGCTGGGGCTGCCGTAATTTTTGCAGGGCACGGTGCTCAATTTGGCGAATCCGTTCCCGACTCAGTCCCAGCAGTGCCGCAATTTCCACTATCTCAAGGGCAGGTTGTTCCCCTAGACCATAGCGCAGTTCCATCACTTGGCGCTCACGGGGCGATAAATCACTGAGGAGTTGCTTCAAAGCGGTACGCAGGGACTCGCGCATGATGACTTCATTGGGGGTGGGTGCGGTGGATTCAATCAGCTCCTGCAATTCTGTTTCTTGATCAGAGCCAACCCGCTGTTCTAAGGCAACAGATTTGGGAACGGCGATCAGCACCTCTCGCACCTGTGACACCTCAAGATTCAGTTCTTGAGCAATATCCGCCAGACTCGGCATCCCGCCCTGTTGCGCAGCAAGGCGCCGTTGAGCACGCTTAATTTTATTGAGTTTTTCTACCATGTGGATTGGCAGACGGATCGTACGACTTTGACTGGCCACAGCACGGGTGACACTTTGGCGAATCCACCAGTAGGCATAGGTGCTAAAGCGAAACCCTTTTGTTGGATCGAATTTTTCAACAGCACGTTCTAGACCTAAGTTCCCCTCTTGAATGAGATCTAGAAACTCAACGCCGCGATGCTGATATTTTTTAGCAATGTTTACCACTAAACGCAGATTGGCCTGCAGTAGTTGTGCTTTTGCTCGTTGTCCTTGACGCTCAATGCGCTGAAGTTCATCCAGCGTGATCTTCGCTGCCTGAGCCCAAGCCTGACGACCCGCCTGGACTTGCCTTTGCAGCTCAGTCATGCTCATGTTGAGCAGGGACGCCCATTCGGCACGGCTTAGGCGTCGCCCCAACTGCTGCTGCTGGCGATCGCGGGCGACAACAGCGGCCACATAGCGTTTGATTTGAGGATGATCGGACTGATCTCGCACTGCGAGCAGGGCTTGGTACTGCTGAATCTGTTGGGCAAGGTTCAGTTCTTGACTAGGCGTGAGCAAGGGGACACGGCCAATTTCCTGTAAATACTGCCGCACCAAGTCCGTTGTCAATGGACGGTGGGACAAGCATTGAATCGGGATAGCCACCATAGGACAACTCAAACTCACAACATCGAGAATTCAGCTCGACAGTGGTATTCTCTGTCCCGCGTCAGGGTGGCAGCAGTGATGGAGCAGTTGCCAGAGTTGTGATATGGATCAACCTATTCTGCGCTTTCCGATGAACCGGTCATGAGTTTTGTAGCTTGAGACGGCTGCTCCTTGAGAATTGTGGTATCAATTACGAAGGGCAATCGAGCGGCTCTCAGACCGCGCTTGATCACAGCAAGGGTTTCTGGAAAAAGAACAAAGAGGGGAAACTGCCGATTGGCGCCCTCGCTAAAGACATCCCGATGCTGCAAAGGCATTTCCCAGCTATAACTGCGACTAAGGAGCACTTGGGACTGCCGCCAGCGGGTCAGAAGTTCGGTAAAGCTTTCCCCAGGACGGTGGATAAAGACGAGCAGTTCAATGTCAGTTGTAACCTTCCACGCTGGATCGCACATGACAAAGACCAGATCACAGGGCACCATCACCGACTTCACTTGGGGACGTTGGTTTGTTGTCGTGGCCGCTGGAACCTGAATGCGGGCGATCGGCAGCGGAATTGGAATTAAACTTTCCTGCGGCCGCCGCATACTGGGAATCATTTCTAGGTACGGGCGATATTGCCGCAGCAGTTCTGTTGCGTGCAGCGGATCTGTGTAGCGAACCAAGGTGTGTTCGTAGAGGTTGGGGGCGATCGCCATAGTAGGAATACAACCTTTTTTCTAAAATATGGCCTAGCTCAAGTAGGTGACATCTCTCCTGCTCAACTAGTCAACTACCCTCAACTCACTGCCTGCTGCGCCAGTTGCTCCAGTTGCGGCAAACTAAGAATTTGCAATTCTTGCTTGGCGGCATCGATTTTTAGCCAGTTTTTTGCCACCAGCTTATTCAGCAGTTGCTGAGCCTCCTCCACGCCAATGCTTGCCACATCCGCTAAATCTTTAACGGGTACATTGAAAATGACGGCTGTGTTGGCATTTGCCTCTTGCTGCTGACCATAGCGCCGTGCCAAGTTCACCAAAACATGGGCCAGCTTTACAGCGGGGGGTTGGTGCAATAGCTCAATGCGGGCATTGGTCTGGCGTAGCCGTTGTGCCATTAATTGCAGCATCCGATAGTGCAAATCCGGCTCGCGGCGCAGGACATGGACAAATTTTTGCGCGGGTACGGACAAGACTTCCGCCGGACAGAGCGCCACCACATCCGTCGAGCGGGGTGATTGATCAAGAATAGCCATTTCACCAAAAAAATCTCCCGGCCCAAGGATTGCCAGTGTCATGAAATCCCCATTGGCCAGTAGTCGCCGTACCTTCACCCAGCCTGAGAGGATAAAGTAAACCGCATTCCCCCACGCATCTTCAATCAGAATGGCACGCCCTGCAGGATAGGTGTTACGCCAAGCCACTGAGAGCATTGAGGCAAGTGCCTCTTGGGAACCAACATTAAACAGGGGAAAAAGTTGACTAAAGTTCTCAACCTCAGTACTTGACATAACAACCTTTAGACACCAATGACATATTTGCGCCACTCTTGATGAGTGCCCGTGCGTACGTGCTTGGTCACTTCAAAGTACAAGCTGCTAATGGGGCGGCGGGGGGTTTGTCGTAGGGGCATATTTGCTTCCTGGGGAGTGCGATTCCCTTTTTTGACATTACAGCGAACACAGGCGGTCACAATATTCTCCCACGTGTCACCGCCCCCTCGTGACTTGGGAATAACGTGATCCAGAGTCAAATCCTCGCCTGTATAGCCGCAGTACTGGCAGGAGTGGCCATCTCGATGCAGGATATTGCGGCGGGTAAGGGGAATTTCTTTGTAGGGAGTAACAACGTAGTGCCGCAGACGAATCACCGTTGGCAAGGGGAAATTGTTATAAACCATCTTGCCGTTGTGCTCGACTTGCTCTGCCTTCCCCTTGATTAAAAGGACAACTGCCCGTTGCCAACTCGTAATATTGAGTGGTTCATAGGAAGCATTGAGTACCAGAACCTTCGCCATATCCGTTGACACGTGGCATTCTCTCAGATGGTAGCATATCCTTTGTTATTGGAGTAACACCTGAGAAGATTTTAGTAGTGCCCCCTTCTCTAAGCTCGTGATAGTCTGACAAAAGTCTCTTCCTCGTTACTTGCGTTTTCAATGGCCACTAGGTCTTTAGCAGCACTGCTGCAACCGGATTTAATTCTTGAAACCACAATTGAACAGTTGCCCCTGAGTCTGTTGGCAAAATATCAGCTGCGGGGCATGGTGCTGGATGTAGATGATACGCTCCTCCCTACATGGGATGCGGAGGTGCCGCCGAACATTCTGGCGTGGCTCCAGGAGATTAAGCATCAAATGCCCATCTGGCTAGTGAGCAATAATTTGAACCATCGCCGCATTGAACGGATTGCCCAGCAAGTGGAGTTGCCCTTTTTGATGGGGGCGGGCAAGCCCTCGCGGCGGAAGATTCGTCAGGCTGTGCAAGCAATGAATTTGCCCTATAATCAGGTGGCCATGGTGGGCGATCGCCTGTTTACAGATATTTTGGTGGGTAATCGCTTGGGAATGTTTACGATACTGGTGCAGCCGATTATCTCGCGGCGCTTTGATGGGAAGTCTTGGGTGCGCAATTTAGAGTTTTGGCTAGCACGACAACTGGGAACACCGCTAGCGATCGCCCCCTCCCCTGAGAATTAGCTTTTTTTGTGCAAGTAATTCACCAGTGCCCGTAACCCCAACAAATAGCTGTCAGCACCAAAGCCGGCAATTTGACCAATCGCCACAGGAGCAATGTAGGAGTGATGGCGAAAAGTTTCCCGCTGATGAATATTACTCAGGTGAACTTCGACAGTTGGCAAGGCAACCGCAGCAATTGCATCTCGTAAAGCCACGCTGGTATGGGTGTAGGCTGCGGGGTTAATCAAAATTCCCTGAGCACGACCCACTGCCCCCTGAATGGCGTCCACTAAGACCCCTTCGTGATTAGATTGGAGGCACTCAATGGTTATCCCTAACTCCCCTGCCAAAACCTGTAGGGATTGGTTGATACTCGCCAGTGTTACAACCCCATAAATTTCTGGCTCCCGTTGCCCCAGCAGATTTAAGTTCGGGCCATGGAGCACCAAGATATGAAAAGCCAAGCTTGAGCTAACCGTTTAAGACAGCAAGGATAACAACATTCTGTATGGAGGGAACTATTGGCGATCGCGTACTGGAATCGGAATGGGTTCCAATTCAGGGGTAGGCTCGGTGCCACCGAGAAGTTCCAAGAGTTTTTTTAACCACGATTTGAGGGTGTCAAGCAGGCTCTCTAGATAATCCATTGATGTCCCTACTGTATCGCTATAGAACTTGTAGATGCCTTTCTTCGGAATAAGGACGAAAAAGGCATCATAATCTTAAGCTAGCACAATCTTTTTGAATCGACAGCCAATCAATTTAAAAGTTTTTAAGACTTCTGGAAGCCAAGACCATGGCTAGCGGCGTAGCGATCCATAAAGCGAATAAAGCGATCCCACTCTTGGGGACTGCGCATGGTGTAGGTGGCCTCAATCGCCACAGGTTGCCCATTGATAAATTTGGCGTTTACATCACGGGTAACAATTTCTCCTTCCTCGTCAATCATATACATTCCCGTTACTTCAAGGTTACCCTCTTGGACAATTTTAGGGTTATCAAAGTAAAACATGGCTTGGCCACTGCTGCCATCCCGTGCCCGCGTTAAACGCACATCGGGAACGACTTCTTCGTTAATACCGCGAATGAATTGGATTTCTGCCATTGCCCTAACACTTCAAGCAATACTTTTATTTAGGATACCTGTATCGGGGACAACTCAGACCAAGAAATCCCGCCGCAAACTGTAAATCACCCATTCGGGTTGCTCTAGATGGGGCAAGACCCCTGCTTTGGGGATGGCTTGAAACTGTTGTAGGCGATCGCAGGCGGTGGCATAGAGTCGCTCCCCCAAAGAAAGGGGTGTGAGCTTCGCCTTTTCGCCCCAGAGGATCACAGTGGGGATCGTCAACTGCGGTAAATACTGGCTCAAATCAAAGGAGAGATTTCCCTTGAGGGTGGCCAGGGTCGCCCATTCGGCATTGGGACGACAGGCGGCGTCTAAGTAGGCCTCTACGGTTTCTGGACGCAGCCGCTGCGGATTGGCAAAAATAAACTGGCTGAGGAAGTTGCGTACAGCCAAGGGGTTAGCAGCAGCAACTGTGTAGATGAGGCGGTCGAGAATTGGCACATTCAGCAGCGCATTGGCGATCGCCTGCCCTTGATCTTCGCCAAAGTCATTGAACCCGCTGGGACAGACCAAGCACAAACGCTTAAAAAGATGGGGTTGCTGAATCGCTAACCGCACGACAATCCCTGCCGTTAGGGACGAAGCAACAACCGTCACGGGCGTTCCCAGCATTCGCAGTAGTTCAGCAATCATTAGCCAGTAGTCACTACTGGTGTAGTCGCGGGCCGGATGATCCGACTCACCCCAACCAATAAGGTCTGGGGCAACAACACGGTAGTGGGGTGCAAAGGCCGGATACACCTGCGACCATTCATAGTGACTAGAGCCACCCCCCAAACTGTGAAGAAAGACAAGGGGAGGTCGAGACTGCACTTGACCCCAGTAGCGATCGCTGGGGGTGTAATAGACCATGCGACCCATACTGGTGCGAAAACTTTGCTGGACAAACGTGGGCGGGCAAAAAGCCATATTATTTCAAGGGGCGAATTAAATAGCCACAGCGATGCTCGCCATCCACAATCCAATGGGTACGCTCGACGGCACAATCCCCAAGGGCGATCGCAAACATCTCTAACTCATGATGACAGACGCTGGGAAAAGATTGGGCAACAGCGGAAATCGCACAATTATATTCTGTAAATAAATAGGCATCTTGGGAATCCTGCACCGGATAGAACTCCGCCATATAGCCCTCCTGCCGCCGCAGCGCCACCAGCCGTGCCAGCCGTTCTGCTAAAGTGCCGCTTCCCATCTGCTCCCGATAGGCCAGCGCCTTGCGCTGCCAAGCTGCCTGTAACACATCTTGCATCTGCTCAGGGCCAAGGGTTGCTGCTACGGATTCCAAGAGTTCAACCGCAAAGCCCTTTGTCTGACTACATTGTTGGCGCAGTTGCAGTTGCCGTAGTTCTTCCCGTCCCGCCTCGCTAATCGTGTAACGGTATTGGGGACGCCCCACTGTACCCGACAGGACTTCGTAGGTCACCAGTTGCTCCGCCTCTAGATCTTTAAGATGCCGCCGCACCGCTTGCGGACTAATAGCCAGTTGTGCTGCCAACTCCTGGGCACTGAGGTGACCGTCGCGGAGAAGGCAGTGTAAGATGTCCTGTTTAGTATCTGACGTGAGCGTCACACAACGCCCCCTTGACTAAAACAACCGTTTTGTTGCTAAATTAGTCTTATGGATAAAGCAACTATCTTGTTGCTTAATATACTCTAAATTTTGCCCATTCCTTCACTCAAGAGAACACTCGATGTCGGCAACGGTACAATCCCTCGTCAATCAGCCTTACAAATACGGCTTTGTCACTCAAATTGAGACCGAAACAATTCCTGCGGGTCTCAATGAAGACATTATCCGCCTCATCTCTGCCAAAAAGAACGAGCCAGAGTTCATGCTGGAGTTTCGCCTGCGTGCCTATCGCCAATGGCTGAAGATGAGCGAACCCACGTGGCCGCGGGTGAGCTATCCCCCCATTAACTACCAAGACATCGTCTATTACTCGGCTCCGAAACAGAAGGAAAAGCTAAAAAGCTTGGATGAAGTAGATCCTGTCCTGCTGGAAACCTTTGAAAAACTGGGGATTCCCCTCTCAGAGCAAAAGCGGCTGACCAATGTTGCCGTAGATGCCATTTTCGATAGCGTGTCGGTGGCCACCACATTCCGTGCAGAGTTGGCCAAGGAGGGGATCATTTTCTGCTCCATTTCCGAAGCGCTCCACGAATATCCCGCCTTGGTGCAGAAATACTTGGGCAGTGTTGTCCCCATTGGTGATAACTTCTATGCTGCTTTGAACTCAGCTGTCTTTTCCGATGGCTCCTTTGTCTATATTCCCAAGAACACCCGCTGTCCGATGGAGCTATCTACCTATTTCCGCATTAACAATGGTGAGTCGGGGCAGTTTGAGCGCACGCTAATTATTGCTGATGAAGGTAGCTATGTGAGCTACCTTGAGGGTTGTACTGCTCCTATGTTCGACACCAATCAACTCCATGCAGCCGTGGTAGAACTCGTTGCCCTTGACAATGCCGAAATCAAATACTCCACAGTGCAAAACTGGTATGCTGGGGATGAAAATGGCAAAGGGGGCATCTACAACTTTGTAACCAAACGTGGACTCTGCCTTGGCCGCAACTCCAAGATCTCTTGGACACAGGTGGAAACAGGATCAGCGATTACTTGGAAGTACCCCAGTTGTGTCTTGGTGGGGGATAATTCCGTGGGTGAATTCTACTCCGTTGCCCTCACAAATAATTACCAGCAAGCGGATACGGGTACCAAGATGATTCACATTGGTAAGAATACCCGCAGCACCATTATCTCAAAGGGGATCTCTGCAGGGCACTCCCAAAATAGCTACCGCGGTTTGGTGAAAATTGGTCCGAAAGCAACGGGGGCACGCAACTACTCCCAATGTGATTCGATGCTTATTGGTGATACGGCAGCCGCTAACACGTTCCCCTATATTCAGGTACAAAACTCCACGGCACAGGTGGAGCATGAGGCCTCAACGTCAAAAATTGGTGAGGATCAACTCTTCTACTTTGCCCAGCGGGGAATTTCTGCCGAAGATGCGGTCTCAATGATGATTAGTGGCTTCTGTCGCGATGTCTTTAACCAATTGCCGATGGAATTTGCGGTCGAAGCTGATCGTCTCCTGAGTTTGAAGCTAGAGGGCAGTGTGGGCTAGGGGTTTTAAGGGGTTCCCGGAAACAGACGCCACACCTTGATGGTGCTGTCTTCACTGGCGGAGATCAGCTGATCCTGACCAAAGACCACACTGTACACAGCGCCAGAATGTCCCTTGAGGTTGCGTAATGGCTGACCAGAGAGGGACCAAAGTTTGACGGTTTGATCGCCGTGACCACTGGCTATGGTGCTACCATCGGGACTCACCGCCACGCTAAAGACTTGGCCGCCTTCACTGCCAAATTGGTGCTGCAGTTCCCCGGTAGTTAAATTCCAGACTTTAATGCCGTCCTTGTCACTACCGCTAATTAGTTGACTGCTGTCGGGGGTGAAGGCGAGGCTATTGACATCGCTAGTGTGTCCTTCGAGGGTGCGCAGGAGTCGGCGGGAGGGGAGATCCCAAATACGGATTAGCGTATCCACGCCCCCGGTGGCCAAAAAACGCCCATCTCGACTGATGGCAACACTGAGCATGATGCCCTCATTGCCTTTTAGGGTGGTGATTTCCTGCTGGCTAGGGACATCCCACAGTTTAACGGTGTGATCATAGCTGGCACTGGCAAGGGTACGACCATCGGGGCTGAGGGCTAAACCATTGACAAAATCTTGATGACCACTGAGGGTGGCTTGGAGCTGGCGATCGCCCACTCTCCATAGCTTAATTGTTTTGTCTTTGCTGCCGCTAATCACCGTTTGACCGTCGGGAGTGATCACAAGGGCATAGATCCAGTCAGTGTGATCCTTCACTTGTCCTAGGGCAGTTCCCGTAGCCAAGTTCCAAAAGTACAACTTGAGATCGTCCCCACCACTGACGAGTAAATTGCCATCGGGACTGAGAGCAATCGCGTTCACTTCATCTTGATGGCCGCGCAGTGTCGTAGCAAGGGCAATTTTTTGCCACTTGGAGGTGGTGGTCTCTGTGGGGAAGCCACCGTTGTGATCAGGGGAAGAGGGGAGCCAGCGTTGACTGAGCTGCCAATAGGCCAGTCCTGCGATCAAGCCGCTGATCACAAGCGTGCTCAAAAGAAGTCGAAGATCAGAACTGCCTTTGTTACTCATCTGTCCCGTCTCTCAATAGCTTGCAAAAGGGCTGTGCCCTACATTAACAATAAAGGCTGTGGCGTGTTTTTGCGTACCGCTTGTGTTAGGGAACTTGATGGGATGGCAACAGATGAATACAACACCCCTTCATGACTATGAGCGCACGGTTCATTTTGCTGATACGGATGCGGCTGGGGTAGTTTACTTTGCCAATCTGCTGCGGTTTTGCCATGAGGCCTATGAGGATGCCCTTGCCCAGTTAGGGGTAGATCTGCGGCAATTTTTCAGCAGTAGTGGCCTGATTGTGCCAATTACAGAGGCACAGGTACGGTTTTTGAAACCCCTCTACTGTGGCGATCGCCTGCGGGTGAGAATTGACCCCCAAAGACTGGACAATAGCTGTTTTCAACTGACCTATACGCTTTACGATGCCACGGGCAATCGTGTCGCCATTGCCCGCACCCAGCACATTTGTTTGCAACTGCCGCAACGCCGGCGAGGAACGATTCCCGATCCTCTACGGGAATGGTTAAAGTCTGCCCCAGCAACAGCCAGCGATCGCCAACCTTAGGGAGATAATGAAAAAAGATGTTGCGTCATCGTTCACTGCAAAATGACCCAAACTTTTCGTGTTGAGATTCTACACCGCGGACAAACCTACACCTTTGAAGCCGGTGCCGATAAGCCCATCCTGCGATCGGCCACTGCTGCGGGCATTGATCTCCCTAGTTCCTGTAATGCTGGGGTGTGTACCACCTGTGCCGCCCAGATTTTAGAGGGCACTGTTGACCACGGGGATGCAATGGGGCTGAGTCCTGAACTGCGGGAAAAAGGCTATGTGCTCCTTTGTGTGGCTCGTCCCTGCTCGGATTTGAAACTGATCTCTGAAAAAGAAGAAGAGGTCTATAATTTTCAATTTGGTCAATTCCAAAAAGCTTAGGCCTATGGCGGAGTCTCCCCTGCCCGATGAGCCTCTCAGTCGCACGCAGGTCTTAGTGGCCATGGCGTTTACAGCCATCCTGTGGCTGATTTTGGCGCGGGTGTGGCTATTTACCCCCTTTTCGGGGGGACTCCTACCGCTGCGCTGGGATGGCTGGGCGGTGGTTCTTGGCATTGGCCTGTGTTTAGGGATTACAGGCATAGGGGCTATTTTGTATCGGCTCTGGCCGGCCTATCGCCTTGCCTCAGATACCTACCTGAAACTAGTGCTTTCACCGCTACTGTGGCCGGATTTGTTTTGGATTGGCGTTTTGCCTGGCCTCAGTGAAGAACTGCTCTTTCGGGGGGTGCTTCTGCCAAGTTTAGGTTTGAATTGGGCAGGAATTATCGGCAGTTCTGTGTGCTTTGGCATTTTGCACGCTGGATCGCGGCAGCAGTGGCCCTATGCCCTGTGGGCAACTATTGTTGGCGGATTGTTTGCCTATAGCGTCGTGGCAACCAATAATTTACTGCTGGCCATTGTCGCCCATACCTGTACCAATTGGCTGGCGGCAACGCTCTGGAAAGTCTCGTTTTGGCACTCCTCGCCCCACCAACCCTAGTGCTGGTGCCCTAGGACGCGAAAGACCTCCTGCTGCTCAAAGAGTGCGACAAGATCGGGGTTGATCTTAAATTCCTTGGCCTCTTGCCGCAAAATATTGAGGGCGGCATCCACTGGCAGGCTTTTTTTGTAGGGGCGATCTTTTGCAGTGAGGGCATCGTAAATATCAGCGATCGCCAGCATCTGGGTTTGCAAGGGAATTTCTGCTGCCCCAATGCCGCGGGGGTAGCCACTGCCATCTAGACGTTCATGGTGGCCATAGGCAATTATGGGCACATTCTTTAAGTGAGCAGTCCAGGGAATGCGGGAGAGAAAGTGGTAGGTGTAGGTAACGTGAGCTTCAATGAGCCGCCGCTGTTCTCCGGTGAGATTGCCGCGGCGCACCAAGAGTTGTTCCAGTTCTGCTGCCGTAATTAGGGGATGCATTTGCCCATCAACACCGCGGTAGTAAAACTGGGTCAATTCCTGCAGACGAGCTAGGGGTTCTTGATCCAAGATTTGGGGTTCATTGGCCTGCTCTAATAACTGCCAGTAGTGTTCTAGGGTGAGCAGTTGTTGCTGTAGCTGTTCGTCGAGATGACGCAAAAAAGCACAGTGGGAACAAGCCTGTTCGCCAGCGTGCGGGCTGTGGGGATGGGAGAGCAAATAGTTGACTTTGGCCTGCGCTGTTTCCATTTCTAGGGTGCGCCGCACCAAGGCAAAGCGCTGGCGAATGACCTCCAGTTGCTCCGGGAAGAGTTTTTTCTGCTTGTTCAGGATGGTCTCCGGTACTCCGACCTTGCCAAAATCGTGGAGCAGAGCTGCATAGCGAATCTCCTGGAGTTGGCGATCGCTAAAGGAGACTTCGCGAAAGATGCCCCTCGACGTTGCATGAGTGATCTCCGCTAGGCGTACGGTGAGAGCCGCTACCCTTTCTGAATGTCCTGCCGTGGTTGGATCCCGCACCTCAATCGCCTGCACTGAGGCAGTGACAAACCCTTCAAAGAGCTGTTCAATACTCTCAAGAAGCTGATTGCGCTCAATAATCACCGCCGCCTGACTGGCCAGCGATCGCACAATGTGTTCTTCCCAAGCACTGTAGGGCTGGGTCAGACTGACCGCCGTTTCTGGCGTCAACAGGGTTTCTGGCGATCGCTTGCGGTTAACCAGTTGCAGAACGCCAATTACCTCACCGTTGACATTCTGCATCGGCACCACCAAGACTGAGCAGGTTCGATATTGGAAAAGCTCATCAAAGGAGCGGTTGAATTGGTACACTTCACTGCCGTCGAGGGCATAGACATCGGCAATATTCAGGGATTCTCCCGTCAACGCTGCATAGCCCACCAAGCTTGTCGGCGTCAGGGGAATTGTACTGTCTTGTACCTGCTCAGGCAGGGCAACGCTGTCGTTTTGAGCCACCTTAAATTCAAGCACCGCCGGCTCTGTCTGTCGCTGCACTAGAAAAATGGTGCCCGCATCACTGGCGGTTATTTGCCGACTTTTGGTGAGAATGAGATGCAGCAGTTCCTCTAGGGATTGGCTGGCGGAAAGGGCAATGCCAATTTCTAAAAGCTGATCGACCAATGTCCCGCTGTCTGAGCTAAGCGTTGCTTTTTCAAGGGAGTCGCCAATCATCGCTAAAGACCTGTGAGGAATGCGCCCATTATAAATTGCGTCCCCCAGTCCCCTTGTGATCTAGTTGCGGTGATTGTTGTGATAGGGAATCCGCGCTCCTGCCCAAGCCAACTTCTCCCGCAGGGTCTGGTAAAAGGAGTAGTGATCTCGCAGGATGATAAAGCGGGCTTGACAGTCAGCCATCGTCACCTGAACCCGCTGTCCCGGCCAAATGGAGGTGGCCAGTACCCCATCCATCCACAGTTTGGTATTCAAGCTGTGATCCTCCAACGGCCAAATGCTCACTGAAGAGCGCGCAGGCAAGACAATCGGGCGGCTCGACAAACTCAAAGGACAAATGGGGGTAACCACAAGCGCTTCCATTCCTGGATGCAAAATGGGGCCATTGGCGGCCACCGTATAGCAAGTAGAGCCGGTGGGCGTGGCCACCAGCAACCCATCGCCGTGATACTGATCCACCACATCGCCGTCAATTTCCATTTCCAAAAGAGAGGTGATCATGCGATCAGCAGAGGCGGGTTTAATGCACATTTCATTGAGGGCGTAGTAGCGATCGCCCACAACCTCAGGATGCAATTTTGACCCCTCAAAGACTTGAGCTTGTAGCATCATCCGCTGTTGCATGGCATACTCATCCCGCTCAAGGCGATCCCAAACCGCTTCCGTATCGCGAAACAGCTCCAGCGGCTCTGTCAAAAATCCGAGATGCCCCCCCACATTCACCGCCAAAATCGGCACCCCCGCCGCAGCTAAATGCCGTGCTGCTGCTAAGGAAGTACCATCTCCTCCCAAAACAACAGCCAGATCAATTGGTTCTGTCACTGAGGCCATAAAAACGGGGTAGGGGTTGTCTTTAGGACCACTAGGACCTACAAGCACCTTGGCACCCCGCTGTTGCAGTTGCCGGGAGGCGCGATCCGCCCATTCCTTGCTCTGGCGATCGCCTGCTTTGTGCACCACAATGACCTGGTTCAACTGCATGGGGCTACTCGTTTTCTAGGTTCTGCATTCCCTTGGCAATGCGTGCTAGCTCGGTTTTTTCGTCCACCGAAATGCGGGTGGGGGTACCGCTGATAATGCCCTCGAAATTGCGGAAAGAATCGCGGATCTCCGCTCCCTTCTCAGTGATGACATACTCGCGGATGCCCTTATCATGCCAAGACCCCCGCATCTTAAAGACGTTAATTGCCCGCGACATTTCACCCCGAATTTCTACATACTGCAACAGCAAAATGGTGTCTGTAATTGTAGAAATATGGGACTCAGTAATTGAGTTTGACCCCATAAACTGATCCGTCGTGTTGGTGAAAAAGCCCGTGATTTCCTCCTGCTTGGCAAAACCCGTTACACCAATTACAAATTGCCGGAAGGCATTATTGCTCACCCCCCGTGCTAAGGCAGATAGAGAGTCAATAGCTACCCGCGACGGCTTAAAGTCAGCAATCTCAGATTTAATAATTTGCAAGTGATCCTCTAGCCCCGCCGACTCTGGATAGGCGCAAATAATCCGCAACAAATCCCGTCGTTCTAGCTCCTCAAAATCAATGCCCCAAGAGGAGGCATTTCGCGACAATTGCGCCCGCGATTCTTCATAGGCAAACAGCAGTGCCCGTTCTCCCTGTTGACACCCCGTCTCCAGAAACTTGCTGACCAAAAGCGTTTTACCTGTGCCGGTTGCCCCCGTGGCCAAAATAATTGAATCTTTGAAAAATCCGCCGCCACACATCTCGTCGAGGGTTTTAACCCCAGAGGAGACCCGCACATTCGAGGAGCGTTGGGTCAGACGCATGGCTCCTAGGGGGAAGATATTGATGCCATTGTTAATCGTAAAGGGATATTCCCCCTTCATGTGGGTTGTGCCCCGCAGCTTGAGAATTTCAACCGTACGCCGCCGCCGTTCCCCCTCAAGGACATTGCGCAAAATCACCACATTGTCAGAAACAAACTCTTCGACGCCAAACCGCGCCACAGGGCCATACTCATCCACTCGCTCAGTGGTCATGATTGTTGTCACCCCCAACTGTTTAAGGCGAAACGCCAAGCGGAAGATTTCCCGCCGCACCACTGAAGCCGCATCGTACTGTTGAAAAACAGCGGTCACCGAATCAATTGAGACACGGGTGGCTTTGTATTTGCGAATGGCATACTGGATGCGCTCAATGAGTGCCGATAGATCAAAATCTCCCGCCACCTCTTGGCCGTCGGGATCCGGTGAGGCATCGAGGATAAACAGCTTCCCTTGATCAATAAGACTTTGGAGATTCCAGCCAAAGCTGAGGGCGTTCTTAATAATGTCTTGGGGGGACTCTTCAAAAGTGACAAAAATGCCTGCTTCATTAAAAATTGTGATGCCATTATAAAGAAATTGCACCGCAAAAAGCGTCTTTCCGGTTCCTGAGGTGCCACTGACCAGTGTGGTGCGTCCTTGGGGGAGTCCACCATGGCTAATGTCGTCAAATCCCTCGATCATCGTTGGGATTTTCTTAACTTCCGCAGGAGACTGCCTAGGGGTGCTTAGCTGACTTTCTGGTAGGTTCGTCATAGAAGATTTTTAGAGTAAGTATTCTGCAAAAAATTCCAAAATGTTATTCTAAACTGAGATATTTTAACCGCTGCGCTTATTCAAGTCCGAGTTCATCGTCGAACTGCTCACCAATCTCTTCGTACAGCAAGTCGAGGCCGATAAGCACCTTTTCACGGTTCGATAAATCCCCAATGATACGGCGCACCGGTGGTGGTAAGACTTTGGCGAGGGTTGGGGTGGCCAGAATCTTATCCTCCTCAGCCAATTGGGGGTTTTTCAGGACATCAATTACTTTCAGGGCATAGACACCCTTAAATTCTTTTTCAAGAATGTTGTTAAGGGTTTTAAGGGCACGCACGGAGTTGGGGGTATTGCCAGCAACGTAGAGCTTGAGAACGTAAGTCTTCCGCAGAGGAGCCATAGGGGTTACACCTCACGCGGAATTGAGCGACGATACATTTCGCATAGATGGGCGATGACATCAATCAGTGTCAGGCGATAATCGAGCAAAACGTCCTCGCTGCGACCTTCAAGTTTAAGCTGCTTAGAAAAATTATCCATGAGTTCGACGTGAATCTCTAGGACTTGAGCGACGGAAATATCGGCAAAAAATGCTTTACTAACAAATTCGTCAATATGCTCATTGACTTTGGCATCAGTATTAAAGTATTCAAGGACAATAGTACGATAAATTGAGCGTAATTCGTCGAGGAGCTTGCGTTTATCGGCGGCGGACATACGACGGAAGAAAAAGGCGGTATCCCGCTTGTAATAAACCCCAAGGTAGCCGAGTCGCTCTTTTAACTTTTGGGAGAGACGGTGCTGGGGATCGACATTACTACTCTCTTTGAGGGCGGGCATGCGAAACATGACGTGGGGAGGCACTGCACAGCCCGGGCAGAGTTTTACAAATTCGGCAATGGCTTCTTCAATTTGCTGGTTAAGCTGATGCAGATGCTCGGTAGTAAGAATAACTTCAGCCACATGGTAGTGAGGGCCAGGGGGTGGAGGAGACGGTGCGGCAGGAAAAATTAGAATGGCGGGCAACAGGGTGGCGCTGTGGTGAAGATACGTAATGATTTGCGGCGTGTCCTCTCCCCATTCTAAAATTAAACAAGCAATACTATTTCGTCGTTGCTCTAAATAGGTGCAAAACTCTCTTTCATTGGAAAAGTAAACTAGTTCATCAATGTCGGACTTATGCAAACGTACCAATTCTTGGCCAATAGCGGGCGAGTAAACTAAGCCACAGATTGTTAGTGCGGTTGACTGCGCCACGTGCTTTCAGAACTTGAGTTTGCATCTGATAGCATCCTATCACTTTCTCGCTAGTGGTGGCAGTGTTTTCTGAAGGAGTGTTGCCATTTCCTCACACCCCATAGGAATGATTGATGGATTCCCTAGTCCTAGCGTCCTTTGCTCAACCCTCCCCAGCAGTGACGGCAACTGCTTGTCTGAAGGAGGTATATCAACGCTGGCAAGAAACACTCGCAGAGGCAATCGTCATTGTTGACGATCAGCAGGCTCCCCTAGGGGTGGTGCAGGGGTGGCGGTTGGCGTTAAGTCTGGAGCGAGAAGAGCAGCTAGCCAATTTAGTGGTGGGCAGTGTGACGGCTTCTTGGCGATTGCCCGTGGTGGCCGTACCCGCAGCGTGGACGCTCTTACAGTTTCAGGGATGGTTGCGCAGCCAAGCCCAGATGCCAGCCTATGTTGCGGTTGTGGATGCAGCGGGTTCCTTTTTGGGACTGCTAGATCAGCAAAAGTTACTGCATTACTGGGCCTGTCAGCCCCCTTTGCCGTGGCTGGAGGTCATTGAACAATTGCCGTTGCCAATCCAAATTCAAAACGCTCAAGGCAGCGTCATTTGGCACAATTGTGCTTGGGCAGAACACTTCACGGATTTTTTGCCTCTTGTCCAGTCCAAATTTGAGGGTCTGAATTGTCAGACCCTCGAAGGGCGATCGCCCTGGCAAGTGTGTTCGATTCCTTTGCATCTCACCTCCTTAGAATCGGGTCAGGTAAAGAGTAATGTAGCCGTGGCCAGCGATCGCTATTGGCTCGTTTTTGCCCAACAGGGAGCAAAGACGGAGCCGAGAACTTCTAGCCACTTGCAGCACCTGCGTCTCCATCAGCAAAAACGCCTACTTTTGAGTTTGGGCCATGAACTGAAAAATCCCCTAACTGCCATTCTCAGTCTCGCCCAGCTCCTGTGGCAGCAGCCCCTGTCATCAGAACAACAGGACTACCTTGCCCTTATTCAACGCAGCGGCTGGCAAATGAATCGCCTGATTCAGGCATGGCAAGACTATACCCGTGCTCTTTGGCGCGAGTTGGAACTGCAGTGGGAAACGGTGGAACTGGCCAGCCTGTGGTTGCGATCGCAGGAATTGGCCGAGCACCTCTACCGCTTGAGTGCGCCGGGGTGGCAGTGGCAGTGGCACATTGATCAGCCCTTGAGCCATATATATCTCCACGGCGATCCTCTGCGGCTACGGCAGATTTTTGCCCACCTTCTAGGGTGGCTGATGCTCTTTCCCGGCGATCGCTATGGACTGCGCCTGAGTCGCTGGCAAAATTGGTTGGTTCTACAACTGTGGGAAGAAGGACACGGCATTCCTCTCAAGGATCACGATCGCCTGCTGCACGAATGCCTCGAGGACTACGCTGAAGTAACAATGGGGCTGATGCTAGCGCGCCAACTCTGTCGGCTCCACAATGGTGAGCTTTCCTTTATTGCCCAAGCTGACAGCTCTAGTGAGTGGACAGTGCTGCTGCCCTTTGCTGAGGAACTTCCCCCTGAGTTACCCACTACAGCTCAATTGATTCTCGTGGTGAGTAATGATGCCCCATGGATTATGAATACCACTGCTGCCTTGCGACACAATCACTACGGCTATATCATCGCTCGCCATCCCCTTGAAGCCCTTGATAAACTAGAACAACTGCAACCCACTGCAATTGTCGTGCGCCCCGCCAGTAGTCTCATTTTGGCCGATGTGGTTGAGAGTCTTGCCACCAGCTCCTTCACTGCAACTGTACCTTTGATCATCTTGTCCGATGAAGCCATTCCCTTGGGCTTGAGCGGTTTTGTACAACGGCTGCCCTTGAATAGCCATCCGAGTCTGCTGATTGATGTCCTTGATCGCTGGTGCTTTCCCCGTTTGGCGCCACCAGCCCCAAAAGGATCATTGGGGCGTCCCCTGCCCAATCAAACGGTGCTCCGCCTTGGTTTAGGCCATCAGATCAACTTACCCCACCTGCGACTCCTCGAAGCAGAAGACCTAGAACAAGCAGATCTACTCATAGACATTTGGCGACCCGACGTTCTGATTTGGGATTTGCCCGCTGACGAGGTCGTCCATCTTAGCAATCATCCAAAACTACAACAATTGCCCATCGTTACTTTGACAGAAGAGAGTAGTCGAGCCATTCATCAATTGGGGAATGTGGCTGTCTTTCCCTGCCTCAACCTTGAGGACTTAATGGAGGTGGTGCTCCTTGCAGCCACCGTCAAACCTCAAAGCTGACTCAACACTGTCCGCGCTGCCGCAATAGTGCGCTCAATATCTGCCTCAGTATGGGCAAGGGAGGTAAAGCCCGCTTCAAACTGCGACGGCGCAAGATAAATTCCCTGCTCCAGCATGCCGCGATGGAAGGCTGCAAACTTTTTCAAGTCAGACTGCTTAGCTTGCTCATAGTTGGTCACCGGACCGGCGGTGAAAAATAGACCAAACATGCCACTGATGTGGCCACCACAAACCTCGTGGCCAAATTCCCGTGCAGCTTCTAACAAGCCCTGCACTAGCTTGCCCGTGATCCGATCCAGTTGTTCATAGCTGCCAGGGCGGCTGAGAATTTCTAGCGTTTTGATTCCTGCTGTCATTGCCAAGGGATTGCCGGAGAGGGTACCTGCTTGATACACCGGCCCTGCGGGCGCCACCATCTTCATAATGTCAGCACGACCCCCATACGCACCTACCGGCAGGCCACCGCCAATTACTTTTCCGAGGGTAGTGAGATCCGGTGTGACGCCAAATTTTTCTTGAGCGCCCCCATAGGCAATGCGAAAGCCTGTCATTACTTCATCAAACACCAAGAGGGCACCGTACTGCTTTGTCAGTTCCCGCAGCCCTTCGAGAAAGCCGGCATCCGGGGGAATAAAGCCAGCGTTCCCGACCACGGGTTCAAGGATCACACCCGCAATGTCATTGGGATACTGTGCAAAAAGACGACTGACGGCTTCGAGATCGTTGTAGGGTGCCGTTAATGTGGCCGCGGTTGTGGCTTTTGGTACGCCAGGAGAATCGGGCAAGCCCAAGGTGGCTACCCCCGACCCTGCTTTGACCAAGAACATATCGGCATGGCCGTGGTAGCAGCCTTCAAACTTGATTACTTTTTCCCGCTGGGTATAGGCACGCATTAGCCGCAGCACTGCCATACAGGCTTCAGTTCCGGAATTCACAAAGCGCACCATCTCCACACTGGGGACAGCGGCAATCACCATTTCCGCCAAGATGTTCTCAAGTACACAGGGGGCGCCAAAGCTGGTTCCCTTTTCAAGGGCAGCATGGAGAGCATTAATCACTTCGGGATGGGCATGGCCAACGATTGCCGGCCCCCACGACCCCACATAGTCAATGTATTGGTTGCCATCCACATCCCAAATATGGGCACCTTTGACATGATCAAAAACAATGGGTTGGCCGCCGACGGACTTAAAGGCACGCACGGGTGAACTGACGCCACCGGGCATGAGTTTTTGGGCAGCGGCAAAAATTTCTTGGGATTTTGTAGTTTGAAGAACGGTCGTGGTCAACGTCAACTCCCTCAAGCATTGGCGTGCTCAAAGTATTATAGGCAATTCTTTTGCTCCTTAACCCTAGAAGGACACATGTTGCAATTCTTTACAGTCTTGGCGGTTCGTTTATGGTTTTTGGGAGAATCACACTGGATTTATATCCACAGAACGGCTACCTCTGCAAGAGGTCTTCTATGTCCTCCACCCTACTTCTGCCAACTTTCTCCATCATCTTGGAAACTGAGAACTTGGCGAATGCAGATATAGCTGGACTCCATCGTGCCCTCCAGTCCCTTGCTAGCCAAGATTTACCCCCCACTGCCGCCAATGAAGTCTTGGTCTTGGAAACAGGGGATGCGCCCAAGCAGATCTTGCGCAACTGGCCGCTGCCTACCCTTGGCTGATATTTTGTGCGGTGCCCAAGGAGCTTGGCTACTACGAGGTGAAAATGTGGGCAGCGGAGAAGGCAACGGATGAAGTGATTGTATATTGTGATTCAGACTGTTGCTCTGAGCGCAGTTGGTTGCGCAGGATGTTGATGAGCTTTACAGCCGGTGAACAGATTAAGTGGGGGCGGGGAAACCGCCATTCATGGAGCTGGTATTGACCGCACAGCCATGGCGCTCATTTTTCCACAGGACAGCGAGGGAAGACAAATGGAACCAGCGGCGGACTACTTTATTAAATAATGCAGCTTTTCGCCGTCAATTCCTGCTGGATCACCCAATTCTAACTAAAGGAATCCAGTGGTGTTGTTCTAGCTTTTACTTGACAACAATGGCGCGATCGACCGGCAGAATATGCCCCACTTGCTGCGTCGCTTTGGCAAAGGCCTGATTGAAGTTGGAGGCCTCCGGAATCTTTAGGTATTTAGTTGTCATGGCAGTCTGTTGGGGATTCGCGTACTGCTTTCATCTTAGCTCATCGGCGGCAAGCCCCGCCCTTTCCCCAAGGGGAGTCTTGCTGCTCAATGGACCACTTGACCGCTCCGCCACGGGCGATGAAGTAGGACTCATTCCGAAACACCGACTTTCCATGAAACTTATTTACCCGCAGCCTGCGAAACTCTGCATTGCTCAGCAAAAAGTGGGCCTAGGACATCGGCTCACTATAAAACATGAAGGTGGAAAGACTGGAAAAGCCCGCCTTCTACGCGCAGCGTGAGGGGTTGGGAGTATGTCACTAGGCAACCATTCTCGCCTATGATTTGTTTATATCTTTGATCTGAAGCCGACACCTAATCCCTATGCCAACGTTGACTGACTCCCCACCGACCCCTGTGCTGACAGTCACCGATCTGCAGCAATTGCTTCCCCACCGCTATCCTTTTTTGCTAGTGGATCGGATCATTGACTACGTGCCAGAAAAATATGCCGTGGGGCTGAAAAACGTCACGATCAACGAACCTTTTTTTCAAGGACACTTTCCCGGTCGCCCAATTATGCCAGGCGTGCTCATTGTGGAAGCCCTTGCCCAAGTGGGTGGCGTTGTCCTCATGCAGATGAACTGGGCCAAGGATAAGCTTTCCGTGTTTGCGGGAATTGATAAGGTGCGCTTTCGCCGTCCCGTCGTGCCTGGAGATCAATTAATCCTGCGGGCTGAGCTTCTTGTTGTCAAGCAGCAGCGCATCGGCAAGATGCAAGGTCGGGCTGAGGTAAATGGTCAATTGGTCTGTGAAGGCGAGATGATGTTCTCGCTAGTTGACTAGTCACGATCAATGATGCAAACGCTCATCCATCCTACTGCTGTCATCCATCCCAGTGCCGAGCTACACCCCACAGTTCGGGTTGGCCCTTATGCCGTGATTGGTGAACAGGTGCGTGTCGGTGCCCATACTGAAATTGGTGCCCACGTAATTATAGAAGGGCCAACAGAGGTAGGGGTGGGCAATCGTATCTTTCCGGGAGCGATTATCGGTACAGCCTCTCAGGATCAAAAATATACAGGTGCCCATAGTGCTCTGCGTATTGGTGACTACAACACCATTCGCGAATTTGTGACGATTAACCGCGCCAATGGTGAAGGGGATGCCACAATCATTGGTAACCACAATCTGCTGCTGGCCTATGTCCATGTAGCCCATGATTGTGTGATTGAGGATCAGGTGGTGATTACGAACGCAGCCTCAATCGCCGGCCATGTTTGTATTGAATCAAAGGCACGCATTGGGGGTATGGTGGGCATTCACCAGTTTGTCCATATTGGTCGCTTGGCCATGGTGGGAGCAATGGCACGGGTAGATCGCGATGTGCCTCCCTACATGCTAGTGGAGGGTCACCCGGCGCGGGTTCGTGCTCTGAATCAAGTGGGACTGCGGCGGGCAGGGGTCACTGAGGCGCAAATGCGCGATCTCAAGGAAGCGTTTCGGATTCTCTATCGTCGTGAGTTGCCCCTTGCTCAGGCGATCGCCCAACTGGCAACCCTGCCACCTTCCGAGCATTTAGAGCATCTACAGCGCTTTTTGATCTATGCTCGCGAAGAGGGACGGCGCGGCTTAACCCCCAGTGGTCGGGGGACAACGGATTAACTCTCCAGTTGCCACTTGCTCAATGCCATGCCTGCTGTAGTGCTTGTTCATCCCCAAATTCCCCCGAATACGGGTAATATTGCCCGCACCTGTGCTGCGACCCAAACACCGCTGCATTTGATTGAGCCCTTGGGGTTTGAACTGAGCGATCGCTACCTCAAGCGAGCAGGTTTAGATTATTGGCCCTATGTGACGCTCTACTGTCACCCCGACTGGCCAACGTTCCTAAAAACTACCCATAGCGCAGGGCGTCTTGTTGCCTTTGAGCCTTCCGCACAACAGATCTACTGGGACTTTATGTTTGCTGAGAGTGATTGGCTGGTCTTTGGCAGTGAACCCGATGGCATTCCCGCTGACGTATTGGCAAGCTGTGATGCCTTCTTGAAAATTCCCATGTGGCAGCCGGCAGTGCGAAGTTTGAACCTCTCAGCTGCGGTGGCGATCGCCCTTATGGAAGTCTATCGCCAATTATTGTCTGCGCATCGCCATTCTCTAATCTAAACCCAGCAAAATGCCGTTCCTCAGTCTTGAGTGCCACCTCAACAAGATGGCAGACAGTTGCCGCAGCTAAATATTTTTTTATAGGCTAGAGCTGTTCTTTGTCTCAGACAGTCCTGTGAAGCTGACCCAGCGGTTCTGTTCCGCGCTTTTGTTCAAGGGGATTTCCATTCAGATTCAGCGCCAGCAACTCTTTCGCGCGTTGCGCCTGTTGTTTATCTTCTCCTTAGTGGCAGCGGCAGCTTGGTTCCTTTGGCAGCGACAGACGCGAGTTTTTAGCCGCGTAGGGTACCTCAACGGCACCCTCCTCAACATCTATGCCAGAATTCCCGGCACCCTTATTTTGTATCCGTTACAGCCCGGCCAGCTTCTCAGCAAAGGTCAGGAAATAGGTCGAATTGAAAATGAGCGCAATCCTCAACTGGAGACCGATCGCCAAAACTTGGAGACCCGCCTAGCCGTTGCCCAACGCCAGCGCCAAGTGCTGTTGCAAAAACGCCGCAGTCGCCAACAGCTAATTGCTGAACTCAGTCATTACCAGCAGGAGCAAACCCGTCTGGAGGTTCGCTTTGCCCAAGAGGCACTCCAGCGGGCATTGGCAGAACTGCGGGAAGCGCAAGAGGCACTTACTCTTGCCCGCCTTGAGGCAGAGCGCTACAGCCAGTTGGTGCGCCAAGGAGCTGTTTCCCAGCAGCG
Organism: Thermosynechococcus sp. Uc; assembly: GCF_029335995.1. Classification (NCBI taxonomy): domain Bacteria; kingdom Bacillati; phylum Cyanobacteriota; class Cyanophyceae; order Acaryochloridales; family Thermosynechococcaceae; genus Thermosynechococcus; species Thermosynechococcus sp. Uc. The sequence continues at coordinate 5,951 of NZ_JARJMS020000044.1, read as the reverse complement.
AGCAGATGAAGCCGTTTACAACGCTCGCCAAGCAGAACAGGTGGTTAAAAACAAACAGGCGGAGCTGCGCCGCTATCAAACAAACCTAGAAGCCTTTCGCAAGGGCTTACAACTGGATTCAGCTCGCACATTTAGCTTTCCCCAAATTCGCCTGATTGACCTGCAAATTGAAGTCGTAAACATTGAAGGGCAAATTGCTGAAGTGGAGGCAACGATTGCAGAATTAAAGAAAGAAATTACCAATATCAAGCAACAGTTGGCACTGCAGCGTTTAGCTCGCATCCAGTCGCCAATTCGCGGTGTGGTGTGGTCAGTGATCCACAAAAGCGGTACGCTGGGTATTCCCATTAGCGCTGGTGATCCCGTTGCCAAGGTTCTGGACTGCAACGATGTCTGGGCAACGGCTCTTGTGGCTGAGCGAGAGAATGCCCGCCTTCGGGTCGGTCAACCGGCGATTGTCCGCTTGCTAGATGGGAGCGATCGCCGAATTTCGGGATGGGTACGTGCCATTCGCGGTGGGCCGGGAAAAGTTGTAGTGGGGGAAACCGTTGCTGTACCCCCTCCAGATCTGGTGCGCAACGAACTGGCGGTGGATGTTACCTTGAACCAGTTACCACCAGAATTAAGTGCTCAGCGGTTTTGTGGGGTAGGCCAAAGTGTAGAGGTTGTTTTTGATGCTCGTTCCTAATTGTGCTGTTTTCGATCATTGTGTAGTTCCCAAAACCCATGTTATTGAAAAAGCAACACTCTACAACAACGCTGCTGCTGTTGGCTATCCTAGCCTTTGCAGCCGTTCAACTCTGGACTTTTGACTGGCGAAACCTCCTCCCCAACCTTTTGGGCACTTGGAATGCCGGCAAGGCTCTCTTTCGCACAGAGGGCACCAGCCTAGAGGCACTGCTGTTACCGACTTGTCTATGGGGAGCAATTGTTTTACTGATTAAAGAACTCTGGCCGCAGCCCACTACCCTAGCTCGGCTCCTGCTTACGGGCGGAACCCTTTTTTTTGGGGTGCGCTATGAACTCTGGCGAGTCTTCTATAGTCTTAACCTCGATGATCCCATTAACGGCATCCTTTCCGTCAGTCTCTTTTTGGCAGAACTCCTGATGGTGTTCAACACGTTGGCGTTCTTTTTTCACTGTAGTTTTACAATCAACCGCAGCCCAGAGGCCGATCGCTACGAGCAGGATGTAGTCAGTGGCAAGTACCAACCTTGGGTGGATGTAATTCTGCCTACATACAACGAGGGCGTGGACATTCTCCGCCGCTCGGTCATTGCCTGCCAAGCAATGGACTATCCCAACAAACGCATTTATCTTTTAGACGATACCCGCCGTCCCCACGTGCGTGCCTTGGCTGCCGAATTGGGCTGTGAATATCGCGATCGCCCCGACAACCGTCACGCCAAAGCAGGCAATATCAACCATGCCCTGCCCACCCTCAGCGGCGAGTTTATTGCCGTCTTTGATGCCGACTTTACCCCCTGTCGCAATTTCCTCAACCGTACCATTGGCTTTTTCCAAGACCCCAAAACTGCCTTGGTGCAAACGCCCCAGCACTTCTTTAACGAAGACCCAATTAGCGTCAATTTGGGGTTAGAGGGCATTGTCAACAATGAGCAGAGCCTCTTTTTCCGCTTTATCCAACCCAGTCGTGACTGGTGGGATGCAGTGGTCTGCTGTGGCACCTGTTTTGTCATTCGTCGCAGCGCCCTCGACGAAATTGGCGGCATCCCCACCGATACGATTACGGAAGACTACATGACCAGCATGAAGCTCCAAAGTTTAGGCTATCGGGTGAAATACCTCAACGAAGCTCTCTCTGCTGGCATGTCTCCCGAAACCATTAGCGCTTACGTAAACCAGCGCCTGCGCTGGGGACAGGGCACCCTGCAAATGTTGTTTGTGGGTGGCAACTGTTTTACAGTGCCTAATTTGGGATTCAGTCAGCGTTTTTCCCACGCCTTGAGCATTGTTTATTGGTTTTTGGCTCTGTCACGCGTCATTTGCCTACTAGTTCCGCTGACGTTTCTGCTATTTGGAGCTGCCCCACTGCGAGCCACAATCAATGAAATTCTTTACTTTTATTTGCCTTACTACGTTGGGAATGCCTTGAGTTTCGCCTGGTTTACTGAGGGGCGCCGCTCCGCTTTTTGGTCTGATGTCTATGAAACAATTCTGGCTTTTCCCATGGCAATTACTATTGTGCGCACGATAATTCGACCTCGCGGCAAAACTTTTAAGGTCACACCCAAGGGGATCATTGATCCCCACCGTATCAACCCCAATTGGCCGCTAATTCGACCGCTGGTAGCTGTTGCTGCCCTAACAATTTTAGGTATCCTCTGGCGCAGCCGCCCTCTCCAGGACACGGTTGTCAACCCCGATAGCTTGACAGTCAATCTCTTTTGGAGTGTCTATAATTTAGGGCTGCTGCTGATCTCAATCATGGTGGCTATTGACGTGCCCCAACGGCGTTTTACCCGATTTGATCGCCGCGAACTCTGCTACTTCTCGAAGACTGCGGAAAACTGTGAGCTAAACCTGAATGGCCAAACCTACAGCGGCCATACTCTCGACATTAGTGAGAGCGGTGCACGCCTCCACCTGTGGTCTGAAGAACTCTCTAGCCAAGAAATGACCCAGTGCTTGAGGAAAGCGGAAGGTCATTTGTCCTTTTCTACTCCCAGTGAGCTGGCTGGCCTAACAGTGCCGGTAACCATTCGCTGGTGTGCCCCCTTGCCTCGAAAATCAGGTCAAGAGAAAGGGGGACGTGTAGCGTTGGGAGTGCTTTTTGCGGAACTCTCTTTGGCGCAGCAGCGCCGCTTGATTCCCTACCTGTACTGTCAACCAAGTCAGTGGCAAGAGGTGCGCGCCCCTGAGTTAAAAACCGCTTGGGCCATGCTCCAAAGTCTATTTCGATTACATCCCTTAGCCGAGAGCCGCTAGCCATTGAGGAGTGTGAGGAGGTTTTGAATCGCCCTACTGGTGCTCTGAATTGCTGCACGAATGTTGGCACTTTTCGGCTCAGCTTGCAGCAGATAGGCTAAACCAGATTGGAGATACGTGAGAGCCATCTGCACGTTGGGATCAATGGGTTGGTAGGTTTGAGATGGAGATGGCTGCCCATAACTGGGATGGGGATAGCCGACGGAGTGCTCGTAGTGCGCTCCTGGATACCCTTGGGAGTAATCGTAGTTGGGGTAGGGATAGCCGACAGAGTGCTCATAGTTCGCCGCTGGATACCCTTGAGTCGCTTCAACCGGTGGTGGCGGCTCAGGAGAGGCTGGGGTTGCAGCCGCAAGGATTGATGGCGCTGGGGGTAAAGTTACAGTTTGTTCCTTGGCCGCTGGTTCGTCAGCAGGGGATGGCATGGGTGTTGCTTCAGCACCATGGGGTTTAGGAGCCATCATTTCTGTGGCCTCTAGGATTTGGGTGGGAGCGCTGTCAATTTCTCCCATGCGTTCTCCACGTTTGTAGGCCATGATCTGACTGGGACTCTCTGCAATATCTTTCTCTTCTTTTTTCAGCCACACAAGAAAGTCAGAGGCACTGTAGGTGACTTCTCCCCCTAAGGTACGAATGGCAACAAAGCCATTGGCGGCAATGACACTTTGAATGGGGTACCAAGTGCCGCGATAGAGAATCATTGCGTCCATGCCGAAGGAGCCACCCCCCGTAAGAATATTACGTCGCCTGCCTCGTGCCCAGCGATCTTTCCAGAGTACTCCCGCTTCGGTGTATTGAAGCCTATAGCCCTCAGGAACAGTGCGATGTTCATAACGTAGAAAGCCGGGGGTTTGGCCAACACCTACCTGAAAAATTTCATAATCTAGCATCACCTCTTGAACTAGAGGCCGATAGGGGGACGTATCCCGTACTTCAATGGCAAGGGTGGGCGTATCTGTTTTCACCCGAGCAACCATGCCATCCCGGTAAGAAATTAACTGAACTTCATCAAATGTTGTTTCCACGCGTAGGTGCCGATTCGAGAGCATTCGCGAATTTTTCCGAATTAAATCTTTAATAAATTGGTCTATTAATTCGCGATCGCCCATAGTTGTTGCTCTAAATCACGGCAAGAGAATTGCCCGCCACTGCGCCTGCGATGCCCTCTTATTTTTAGCATATTCCCTATCAATTTCTATCTATAAAGAGCATTAGTGAATGCCATTGGCAGGAGGAGACCTTTCTGTGCAGGGTGGCCACCTAGTAGTTGAGAGACATTACTGCGGTCAGCTTAAAATTAAAGGTCTGCTGCAAACAACAGTAAATCTACGGATTAAAGTCCTGAAAATACTCCCGCAGCCGCTGCAACGCCTGACCCCGATGACTCACCTGTTGTTTTTCCGTCGGACTCATCTCAGCAAAGGTGCGCTGATAGCGAGGTACCCAGAAAATTGGGTCATAGCCAAAACCGTTCTGACCACGGGGCGTTGTTAAAATCTCACCTAGGCAACGTCCTTCTGCGGTAAAAGCAATGGTGCCGTCGGGACGGGCGAGGGCAATGGCACAAATGAATTCAGCCGCGCGATCGCTCACACCGCTCATTTCCCGCAAAAGACGCTCAATGCGTTCAGCATCCGTGGCTCCATAGCGAGCCGAATAGATGCCCGGTGCTCCTCGGAGGGCACGAACCGCTAATCCCGAATCGTCCGCGATCGCCCACTCTCCCATTTGCTGGGCAGCAATTCTGGCCTTCAAACAGGCATTGCCCACAAAGGAATCAGCCGTTTCCAGAATCTCAATTGTGGGCGGCAATGGAAGCAGTGCCCCAATCCACGGCGCTAACCAGCCTTGAAACTCCTTGACCTTACCGGCATTGTGACTGGCCAAGACAGCTTGGGCAAGAATGGGCATTTTTTAGGGCTGGACTTCAATGATGGCAATTAATAGTGTACATCGTTTGTCAATGCCTACACCTCAAGTCTTGGGTACAATCACGCCAAGTTCCTCTCCTCCAACACAGAACTTGACCTTTCAAATCCCTGAGACTAGAACGTTTCCAAATCGGTTCCCCAACAAGTACTGCGCAACCTCATCCCTGGCTTTAACGGTTTCTTTGCCAAGCAGGCACGCTTCCCAAGATTCAAGTGAGTGAGTGGTTGTTGTAAGGCATGCGCTCGGTGTCGTGCGATTCCCAAAAGCTTAGGGAGGACTGCGGTCTTCAGAGAGCCAAGTTGCGGATGGAGCGGCGACAGGAATCTGAATACGTCGGTGGTCAGCCCGATCGTCCTTGCCCGTATGGAGGCTGCTCTGGCGGCGGAACGTCAAAACGATGGCCTACGAGTTAGGGGCAGAGGAAGCAGAAAACTAGTACTGATAATTTGTTGTCTTTGTTGTCGGCTCAATTCAGTGGGCTTGCGTCAGCAAGTTCCAGTGCTGAACAGCAATGTTCAGTATTTTGTTGGAAGCGGACGACGCTGCAACTGGATATGATCTTGCCGCAAACTGACATCAAAGTGCTGGAGAAAATCCTGCCCCAAAAGTCCAAGAGTCATTTCAGGCCCGGCCACAGCAACAGGCAATTGCTTACGATGAAATCCCCCAACGCTGATGGATTGGACATACACGACCGGCAAGATCACTGGACCATTGGCTGTATCGAATAGCCGATTGTCCACCACCTGAGCAGGGGTAATGCCTAGAGCCCGTGCCATGCGTTGCGTAATCACGGTCATACTGGCGCCCGAATCCACGAGCATCTCAACGGGCAGACGTTGATTTAATATCACTTGAATGACAGGAATGCCTCCTTCTCGCCGCCGGATAGGGACAATGCCCCCAGGCTGAGGAACTGCGGTTGCCGTTGATGGAGCAGGAGTTCGGGGTTGTTGTTGCAGTTGTAGCAATTCTTGACGATAGCGAGCAAGGGCTGGTGCTTCCTGGGGATGGGCGCGAATTAGCTGCTCGAGAATTTTCACGGCTGTTGCCCAGTCTTGATTGGCGAT
>NZ_JARJMS020000034.1:0-23049 GCF_029335995.1 Thermosynechococcus sp. Uc | reverse complement strand
GGGTTTGAATCTTGGTGGCAGGCAAGGGGGGGGCGACAATGGGAATGTAGTCGCGCCCGTACAGGGAAACAACATCCGTCTCCATAGCTGCGGCAGCGGTCTCTATTGATTTTCTTAGGCGGGAAAAATCTTGGCTTTTTGGCTCAATCTTTTAATCTTCCTCCAGTACTCGGGCGATCGCAATAGGTAAATATAGGGATGGCCTTAGCCTTTGCGCCGTTGCCAAAACGTGGCCATGCCTAGGTAAATCCCGCTGTGGAGAATCAACATTCCCCAATTTAGTAAAAGGTTACCCCAAGTGGGAGCATAGACAGGGGTGGGATCAAAAGGCTGGGGGGGTGGTTCAAAGAGGCCGAAATCAAGGGGCGGCGGTACCATGCCATTCACGTCCATCAAAGCCCCATAGGCACCCATCGTCCAACGGCCAATGGTCAGCCAAGAGAGGGCAGTCGTTACTCCCGTGAGCTTAAAGAGGACGCCGGCAAAAATAATTTGGGGCAAGAGCAGGGGCGGCAAAATTTTGCTGGCCTGATCAGAATTCGTCACCGCCGCCGAGAGGAACAGTCCCAAACAGAGACTAGCCACAAGTGTCAGGAAGGTGGTGACCCCAAACCCCAGCGGCCAAGGGAGGAGAGCCCCCTTCGGCAGACCAAAGGCCAAGACTGCCACTAGGGTAATGAGCAGGGTTTGTGCCAACGCCATCCCTTTCCCAAGGGTAAGTTTGGCTGCCATGTAGGCCCAAAGACTGAGATTGGCAAGGCGTTCGCGGCGGTAGATGGCCACCTCTGTAATCAAGGCTTGCGCCCAGCCGGAGAGTCCTACCCAAAGACAGGCACAGGTAAAGACAAAGAGAATGCGCAGGGTTTGAGCAGCTTGCAGCAGGCTGGGGGGTTCTTGGGGCACAAAGGGGGAGCGATCGAGGGCAAAGCGGGTGAGCAGCAGAGCAATAGGGACGCTGATTAAGTTGAGGACTAGGTTTAGGCGATCGCGCCACAGGAGCTGCCACTGCCGTTGACACAATACCCGCCATTGATAGAAGTGAGGTGGAGCGGGTCGCTGCAGCGGCGATTCCACCCTAGGGCGGCTCTCAGACCCAAGAACACCGGTGCTCTCAGAGGGGCACCCCATGCTGAGGTGACCGACAAGGTAGCGTTGATAATCGGCGGATTGGCGAAATTTTTGACTCCACTCGGCACTATTGGCGGGGGTCAAAAGGGCATAGATTTCAGCGACCGAATTCAAGGGGCGATCGCCCGTTGGACTAAAGAAGTGACAAGCCTCATTGGCTGGACCAAAATAACAAAGGCGGCCGCCAGCACCCAGAACCAGCACGCGATCGCACAGATTCACATGACTGGTGGCATGGGTCACCAAAATAATTGTGCGTTCTTGATCCGCCAATTGCCGCAGCAACTGCATCAGCAAAAAGTCCAAGCCCGGATCTAGACCAGAGGTGGGCTCATCAAGGAGAAAAAGCTTGGGATTTGCCAATAGCTCAACGGCAATACTCAGCCGCTTGCGCTCACCGCCACCGAGGCTGGCGACCCGTTGATGTTCAGTACCCGTTAACTGCACCTGTTCAAGCACTCGCTGAATTGCTGCCCTGCGGTTTTGGGCATCGGTATCCGCTGGTAAGCGCAGCTGCGCCGCGTAGTTTAGAACTTCAGCCACCGTAAGGCGGGCATGGACAATATCCTCTTGAGGTACATAACCAATCTGGTGGCGGTAGGTGGCAAGATTGCGATGCAGATTGAGACCATTGAGCAGCACCTGTCCTTCCTGAAGGGGATCTAGTCCCATCAACACCTTTAAGAGCGTGGATTTCCCCGTGCCACTGCCTCCAACCACACCCACAAGCTGCTTTGGCTCCGCCACAAAGGAAACATCTTGTAAAAGGGGGCGATCGCCCGCTGGCGTTTTTACCCGTCGTTGCAATCCCCAGGCATCAATGCGAATGTGACTGCCCTGATCTGTGATTTCTAGAGTCTCGTGGCGGTAGAGCAGCACAAAAGGTCCAATGCGAATTTGATCGCCGTTGCGAAGGGTGTAGGGGGCTTTTACCAGTCGATCGTTGACATAGGTACCGTTGCTGCTACCCAAATCCCGTAAAACATAGAGACCTGCATGGGTGTGATCGATGCTGGCGTGGCGCAGAGACACCGTTGGGGCATCCAGTTGCCAATGCTGATAGCTGTTGCTAGCTGCGCGCCCCAATGTGAGTGGCCACTCCTTGAGGGTTTTGAGGACAAGGCGGCGCTGCTGGGGTAAGGGGGGTGAACTTGCCGTTCCCGAGAACTGGATTTGCACCAACAGCTGTACTTTGTTTTTCGGGTCTTGACCAATTTCTAGGCGCAGCGTTTCCCCAAGGGCAAAACCCTCTTCAATGCCGATACGACAGTGATTGTAGAACGTGCCATTGGTACTGCGGCGTTGATAGCCATCCCCATCCCAGAGGTAGTAGGTTGTCCCCTGTTGCTTAAACACGGCATGGCGGCCGGAAATCACTGCCCAAAGCGGATCATCGGGCACCACTAAATCTGCCCACTGGTGATCTCGTCCCAAACGATGCTCTGGCTGTGTTAGGGCGTATGTCAGCGTTTCTCCCTGACTTTCAAGGGTGAGGGTGACAGTGGGGAGATCAACAATTGTTTTAGGGGGGGGCGATCGCATAGGGTCTGATCCAACCGGTGCCCAATGGCAACAGTTGATGTTAATTGGCTAAGTTCTAATTTACCGTTACCCAAAAGGGAGCAGTGACAATTTCTTCTCCCCGCCGGAACTGTCCCCAGAGCCTATAGCGTCCGGGGCTGGGAAATTGGGTCATAAAACAATGGTCTCCTTAGGCTGGCGATCCAAGGCATGGGCATGGAGATAATCAGAGGGTTTGAGGGGAGTCGTGGCCCGCAAAATCACCAGATGTCCTGCTTCCCCAAGGTAGGGGCGTAAATCTGGAAGAGGTTGTTGGGTGCTGGCATCCCGTAAGCGAAAAGCAACTGCTACTGGCAATCCAGCTTTGAGAGGCTGAGGCAGTTTTAGTTCAACTGCTGTTGTGTCAATCACTTGAGTGGTTTGGGCAATTGGGGCAGGAGCTGCGGGCGGCGTCCCTTGAACCGCAACCGGAAGCATCGCCACTGTTTCTTTAGCACCAGCAGGTTTGTAATCGGCAATGAGGGTGTAGCGGCCTCCTTGGGGCAATGTGGTTGTGACCTGAAATTGACCTTCACCTAGATAGCGGGGATGGAGGTGTTGAAATACTTGAAAATCCTCACTGACAATGATCAGGTGCATCAGCTCCTCTTGGAAACGCTGAAACTGCGTCACTGCTTCGCCAGTATGGGTGCGAATTCCCAGTGTGAATGTGGTTGGTTGTTGAGGAATAGGGGTGGGGGAATTGACCAGTTCAGCGTGGGTGGTCGGCACACCGCTGCTGTGATCCTGACTTGGCGCAGCCCGGTGGTGGCCATGGTCGGATTCTGGGGTGTGGCGACTTGTTTTTGTGGTATCGCAGTAACGATAGCGATCGCTCCGCCCAATAGGACTGCTAGTCCGACAATTATTGATTGTATAGAACGCAGTTTAGCCCTACTTCAGTTTCTCCAGCAATGGGTCAGAAGACGCAATTATCAGGTTTATGGGTCTTTACAGTCTTTCTCTTGCAATATGCGGCGCGAATGCGGAGTTCTTGACCTTGGGGAGTCGTGATCAGTTTCAGGGGCAGGGTATAAAAATCATTACTGGGGTTGATACCACCTCTGCACGGGCTGGGCATATTCTTGAACTTGACGCCTGACCCGTTCCATCTATGCCAAAAAGCCATTGTCGGTAGCCGCCTCCAGGAGACGATCTTGGCGAATGCGGCTCAACAGGGCAACCGGAGTGTGGTTTGTTTGCTCCCACAGGTCTGGATCGAGCCGCTGAAAGAGGGCGATCGCCTCTGTGTTCCACGTCCAGTAGAGATTGTGAGCCAGTTCCCGCAGGGGTTCCAACGATTGTGGCAAATGGAGGCGAACGTTCAACGGGCAGATGGGCTTCATAGGGACTGCCAGCGTCGTCGTTTCTATCTTAATTTCCTATGCGCTTCGAGTATGATCTGCTGATAGTGGCGGCAAGTCCCTTGGCGTTGGATCTTGCCTATCGCTGTGCGGCATTGGGGCGGATTGGCTTAGTCATCCCAGCCGCCGATGGGCAGTGGCAATGGCAGTGGCAACGCTGGTGGCTCTCACAGTTTCCGCCCCTGAGGTTGGATGCGCAGCATTGGCAGAATTTTCAAACCCATCTCAGCTATGGACAACGACGCTATGCCCCTAGGGTTTTGAACCTAGCGGGGGTAGATGTCATTACAGGCACAGGTCAATTTGTCTGGCAGCCGCGCTGTCATTTTCAACTGGGGGGCGATCGCCTGTACGCACGGGGCTATTTACTTCTGGATACCCCTGCTGAACTGGAGAGTCAGCATATGGATGCCCTCAGTAGAATTGAGCGGGTCTGTTGGCACCACTGGTCTGGTCAGCCCCCTGATCCCAATGGACAGGGTTTGCCGCTTGTGACAACAGAAGATGCGTGGTTCAACGATCGCCTGCACGCTGCCCTGAGTAGCCTAGGTGTAGGGGTTCCCCCACTAGGAAGGCGTAAACCGCCCGATCCGACCCCTTTGAACTTACAACCTCTTCAGCGGGATGCCCAAGGTTGGTTGCGACTCAATGGGCAAGGCCGCACGAGCCATCCCCAAATCTATGCCTGTGGCGGTTGGCAGCGGGGATACAACTTGCCTTCCTTGACGCAATTTGAAGCTTTTACCATTGCCCACAACATTTTGCAGCGCAAATCCCTGCCCCTAGATTACTATCGCCAACCGTGGTGGATCGCCCTCCCTGTGCCCCTTGCCCGTGTGGGGTGGAATGCCCGCCAAGCCCAGCGCCGCTTTCGAGAACCCCTTCACCTCTGGGATATTCTGCATTTTAGCCCCGCCGGCCAAAGCCTTGGTCAAGTGGTGATCGGTGGCCGCGGCCAGCTTCTTGGGGCAACCCTGATGGGGCGGGAGGCGATCCCCAGTAGTCGCATTCTGGGGCAATGGCTTCAGAAGGATGCCCTCACTGCCGTCACCTACCTCGGCTGGGAAGTGGAGCGCCAGCGCCAGCGATTGCCCAGATCGGGAATGGGTCTTGACTCCCCCAACCCTTGATGCTGCCAGAGAACGGTAAAGGCGCCCGCCCCTTCCCCCTGCTGTGGCCAAAGACGATAGCAGGGAAACGCCGCCAGATGGGATTGGTAGGGGGCTAACACTGGCACCTTTTGAGGAATCAGGTGTGGAAACGTGGCCATGAGCCAAGTGGCCACCCCCTCATTTTCATCCTGACTAAACGTGCAGGTGCTATAGAGCAGCCATCCCCCCGGCCGCACAAGGGTGGTTGCTGCCGCCAGAATCCGTTTTTGCCGCCGTTGGTTGTGGCGAATCGTCACTGGATGGAAACAGCCATCGGCTTTTTGTCCCTTAGCAAGCAGGGATTGACCAGAGCAGGGGGCATCTACGATCACGACATCGGCAGTGCCTTGAAACTCAGCAGCCAGTACTTCAGTATCCCAAGAGGTGACGCCCACAGGATGCACTCGACAGCGCTTGAGATTACCAATGAGCATCCCTACCCGTTTGCCAATGGTTTCGTTGCACAGCAGATAGTGGGGGTGGAGCGATCGCCAAGCAAACAAGCTCTTCCCACCGGGCGCTGCGCACACATCAATCACCAATGATGGCTCCTGGGGCAGCGTCAACAACGGCACGGCCGCAAATACCGAGGAGCTATCCAAACAGTAGTAGGCACCTGCCTCATGGAGTGGGTGTTGACCCGTGCGGCTGCCGGGTGCAAAGCGACTGACCCAAGGGGGTTGCCAGGGAAGTGGCGGCAATGGCTCAAAGGGTAAGGAGGAAGTTGGCTCTCTGCACCAAAGCACCGTGGCAGCATAGGCCGGGGGAATGGTGAGAGCTTCTAAAAAACACTCCCGATCGTGGGCACTCTCAAAGAGACGGTTGGCACAGGCCACAGCCAATCGGGAGCACTTCGCCACAGGTTTAGCAGCGGACGGCAATGGCACCTTTAACCGCTGCAGCAAGGGCACGTACACTGGCCACCATGGCCACTTCACTATTCAGTTGGTTAACAGCTGAACCAACCCCCACACCCGCAGCCCCAGCGGCGATCGCCAGCGGAATCGTCACTGCCGAAAGACCGGAAGCACAAAGCACGGGCACAGAAACAGCGCGGGAAATTTCATAGGCGGCCGCCAATGTGGGAGCAGCTTTTTCAATCAGACCCAACGTGCCACTGTGGCGGGGTTGGCTACTGGTGCCCCCCTCAGTTTGAATAACATCGGCGCCGGCGGTTACCAAGGCCTCAGCAAGGGCAACCTGTTGATCTAAAGGCAGTGTGTGGGGCACAGTCACCGACAGCATGATCTGGGGCAGTAACTCGCGAGTTTGGCGCGTTAACGCCAGCACTTCCTCGGCGCTAAACAGCCGCCCTTGGGCATAGAAGCTATCGTAGTTCCCAATTTCGACAAGATCGGCGCCAGCGGCAACAGCATTCAGCAGTTGGAGTGGCTCCACCGCAGAGACGCAGACTGGCAACCTTGTCAGTTCTTTTGTAAGGCGCACCAGTTCAGGGTCAGCCGCAATATCCACAAAGGTGGCGCCCCCTTGATCGGCAGCGGTCACCACTGCCCGCACGCGATCGCGATCAAAATTGTTGAGACCACTAATAATCTTGAGAGCAGAACGCTGTTCAAAAGCAGCAGCTAAACGCGGATGCAGCATAGGCTTGAAACTTTCCATAGTTGTGCATTTTTTTATCCTACAGCGCTTTTTACAACCCCTGGCAGGGTAACCTCCTTTTGACAGACAGAACACTGGAAAAAGTGCTTCATGACCAAGTAGTAGTAAGCCAACAACTCTGCTTAACGGGGTGTGATCCTTTCTTGGAAACAAAGACTTTGTCAAGAAGTCGTACTAGAGGGGGGCTAGATACTGTCCCAAAGGAGACAAATCTTTTCCTCGCTATCCCTGCTCTCACTTTCTAGTGTGACTTTGAAACCTTTGCCTACATTTTTCAGCTCCCTATGCTCACACCTCAATTACGGTAAATACCCAGAAGTGTTAAATCTTGTAACAAAGCTTAACACTTTAAGCCTGCGTCGAGCGGATGCGAGAGGCCACCAGTAGCTCTGGCTGCCAATCAACGCTCCAATGCACTATTGAACATCGCCGACGGAGTTCTAGTTGCAAATATCTCCACTTGCCTAAGGATAGACTTGACAATTTTTTCAAAGGATGCCATGATAATTTGGTTACTTTTCTATTTTCCAAGGAAAGAATACCCACTTCTTCCCTTGTTTCTAGTCTCTCAATCTATCATTCAACACTTCTGTATTATTTGATTATTGAGATTAAAGGTCAGGAGAACGAACAGAGTCGAACGAAACACACTTACCTTGACAAATAGTGCCGTGCAGTCAATGGACATGGTGGATTTGGCACTTGGCAGTGGGCGGTTGCACAACAACCTGAAGAAATTGGGGATATCCTCAAACGACACGGGAAAGTAACGACGGCAGACTAGTAATATGTTTCCCCGACTCGCCTGGCTTCAGATGCAAACACACAATCTTCAACCATTTGGAGCGCAGGCTGTGCTCGTTCCAATAACTTACTCCACCGTGTTATGGATGCTATCTCCAATCAACGTTGGTTTCTTCCCTCTATTGATCCAAACGGTTGTGAGGCTCTAAGGCAGGCGCTGGGCTGCGATGCTTCCCTTGCGGAAATTTATCTGCGGCGTGGTTTAACCACCCCTGCGGCGGTTCAGGAATTTTTAGAGCCAGAAACGCTGAAGCTTCCTCCCCCAAATACGGTCTTTGCTGATTTAGACCGAGCGGTGACGCTACTACAACAGGCTATTGTCCGCGGGGAAAAGATGATGATCTGTGGCGACTATGATGCCGATGGTATGACCAGCACGGCGCTCCTATTGCGTGCCCTGCGCCACCTCGGAGCTGACATTGACTACGAAATTCCCTCCCGCATGCACGAAGGCTATGGTCTCAATGAGCGCATTGTGCAGGAGCACTATGAGCGCGGCGTCAAACTCATTCTTACAGTGGACAATGGCATTGCTGCTTTCCAACCCATTCTCAAAGCACGGGAACTGGGACTGACGGTGATTGTAACCGACCACCACGACGTGCCACCGCAACTCCCTCCTGCCCACGCCATTCTCAATCCAAAACTTGTTCCTCCCACCTCCCCTTACCATACCCTTGCGGGGGTAGGGATGGCCTATATTTTGGCTTTGTCCCTTGCTCAGCAATTGGGGCAATGGCGAGAACTAGTGCGACCGTTGCGGGAGCTGTGCACTCTGGGAACAATTGCCGACCTAGCGCCTTTGACCGGCGTGAACCGCCGCTGGGTGAAGCAGGGGTTGCAAACCATTCCCACCTCGCCCCTTGTGGGCATCCAAGCCCTGATGCAAATGGCGGGGTGTTTACCCGCAGAAAACACTTCCCTCACACCAGCAGCGGTGGGGTTTCACCTAGGACCGCGCATCAACGCCGTGGGCCGCATTGGCGATCCGCAGGTGGTCATTGAGTTGCTGACAACAGAGGATGCCGACCGTGCTCGGGAACTAGCGGCCATTTGCGAGGAAACTAACCGCCGTCGTCAGGAGCTGTGTGCAGAGATTGAGGCACAGGCGATCGCCCACTTGGAAGCAACAGGCTTTGATCCCCAACAGGAATGGGTTTTAGTGCTTGTCCAGCCCAACTGGCACCACGGCGTGATCGGTATTGTTGCTTCCCGCTTGGTAGAACGCTACGGCGTGCCGGTTTTTATTGGCACCTATGAGGACGAGACCACCATTCGCGGTTCAATTCGCAGTATTCCTGAATTCCATGTCTTTGAAGCCCTTGAAGCAACCAAGGATCTGCTCTTGAAATATGGTGGTCATAAAGCCGCCGGCGGGTTTAGTCTACGGGCAGAGTATTTGGCTCCTTGGCGCGATCGCCTGCGCGCCTTTGCTCAAAGCTGTCTCAAACCAGAGGATCTGCGTCCCCTCATTACCCTCGATGCCGAAGTCTCCTTTGAACAACTGAACTGGGACTTTTATACTCAAGTGGAGCAACTGCAACCCTTTGGCAGTGAGAATCCCCAGCCTATTTTCTGTAGTCGCGGGGTCAAAATTCTCGAACAAGTGCCCATGGGTCAGCAGGGGGAACATCTGAAACTGACCCTAGAGCAGAATGGTCAGCAAATGCTTGCCAAGGCTTGGCGCTGGGGTTCATTTTTCCCATTGCCCCCCAACGTGGATATTGCCTATCACCTCACAGCTCACACGTGGAATGGCGACACCCGGTTGGAACTTGAACTCAAGGGAGTCAAACCCTCCCTGGCGTGGCACGTTCCTGATCCGCCGAGTCACCCGATTCCCCATTGGCAACCCCTGCCGCCGTTGACCACGCTCCTACCGAAGTTGCAGGACAATGTTTTGCTCTATGGCTATGGTCGTCCTAACATCCCCCCCCATTTAACGAGCGCAACTATTCATTACGACCGCCCCCGCGATCGCTGTCGAACCCTCATTCTCTGGTCACTGCCCCCCTCTTCTACCCATTTGCGCTGGCTATTGGCCGTGGCTCAGCCCAAAGTGGTCTATGTGGGAAAGCAACAACCCGCGATCGCCCCCCTAGCTCCCCTCATCCTCGCCATTCAAAATCACCTCAGGGAAACCACTCAGATCAATCTGTTAGCCCTGAGTCAAACCTATTGGATTGCCCCTTGTACGCTAGTCGCGATCCTGCGCCACTTGGGCTATTGCTGCGAAGACTTTGCCCCCACCCTAAGCATTGCCGAGGAACTAGCACGACTGCGCCGTTGGTATCAACTAGAAGCCAAAGATTTGGCACGGCTTGCCCAAACGTGGGGGACATCCTAATTCCTTAAAAAGACAATGACTTACAGGTTGCCCCGACGCACTGCCAACAAGAAAATAATCATCGGCCCTGCAATGCCAATCATGGTAATCATGGTTAATTGGGCAATGACCTCAAAGTTGATATTGCTAAGAAATTCAATAATGCCATTGAAAATTCCCATAGGTTCTCCCGAGCAATCAGCGGTTATTAGTTCGTGATTTTATTTTAGAGCAGGGGGAGCACTCACAGCATTTGGTTAATGGGCGCTTGAGCGTTTTGCTCCCATCCCTAGGGTGACATACTCCCGACGGCAAGCTTCTCCGGTCTTTCGACCTTCGCGTTTTACCGTGAGCCGATGCAAGCCCACTTTTTTGATCAGCAATGCAGAGTTCACATCTTGCGGCATAGGTACCAGCGGGGTTGACCTTCACAACCGACCGCCCTGCTATCCCAGTGTCATCGTGACTACCCTGGGGGAACGTGAACGTCCGGTAGCGATTCGGTTCCTTAACTGAGGCTTGCCGCTACGCTGATTTAAGCTGCTTGCCACCAGCGGTCTGTTTTGGCGTTGCCCAAGTTCATTCACAACCTAAAGGCTGTTTCTAGTTGCAGGCTGCGGGTGAACAAGTTCTATGGGAAGTCGCTGCTTTGGGATGAGTTCTACTTCATCGCCAGTTGGGGAGCGGTGGAAGCAGTACGTTGAGCAGCAAGATTCCCCTTCGGAAGAGCGCGGGGCTTCCTGCCGATTAGCTAAACTGTAGGAGCAGAATTCTCAAAAAATGAGTCGGTGATGGGCGTGGACAAACTAGCAGCTTTACGCAATCTCATTGGCGAACTCGATCAAGCCTTGATTGCTTACTCTGGCGGTATTGATAGTACGCTTGTGGCCAAAGTTGCTCAGGATGTGTTAGGCGATCGCGCCGTGGCCGTCACGGCAGTTTCCCCTTCGCTTTTTCCAGCGGATCTAGAGGATGCATGCATTCAGGCGGCGGCCATTGGCATTCGCCATGAACTCATTGAAACCCATGAACTGGAGAACCCCAACTACGCCACGAACCCTGTAAATCGCTGCTACTTTTGCAAAAGCGAACTCCACGATCGCCTGCGGGAACTGGCTCAGGCATGGGGCTATGACTATATTCTCGATGGCGTGAATGCCGATGATCTCCAAGACTATCGTCCGGGCATTGCTGCAGCCAAAGAACGGGGGGTGCGATCGCCCCTTGCCGAGGTGGGAATTAGTAAACTAGAGGTGCGAGAAATTGCCAAATCCCTTGGGTTGCCTTGGTGGAATAAGCCCGCCCAACCCTGTCTGAGTTCACGCTTTCCCTACGGTGAAGAAATTACCCTTGCCAAGCTACAACGGGTCGGCAATGCCGAATACTACTTGCGCCAGCAGGGTTGGGAACTCTGCCGCGTCCGCAGTCATGGCGATACCGCTCGGATTGAGGTGCCCCAAGCGCAGATTGTTGACTTTGTAACGATGACCAACCTAGAGAAGCTGGTGAGCCACTTTCAGTCCTTGGGCTTTACCTATGTCACACTAGATCTCGAGGGTTTTCGCAGTGGTAAACTCAACGCGCTGATTGGGCGCGATCGCTAACGCGGTTGTAGGGACTGAGACTCTGGAGGATTTCCCGACCATAGCTGCGTGCTGTGAGCCGTCGATCTAAAATGGCCACCAGTGTTTCATCCTGACGCACAGGGGCAAGGGCACGATCCAGCACCGTCAAGCACTCCGGTAAAAGATACTGGCGAAACCAGTCCTGCTTTTGTTGCTTGTGCCATTCAATGCGGGCACTCACCACTGCTTTTTCCGGCGAGGGCAAAGGCAGTGTGGTTAAGACCAATAGCGCCGGACAGGGTAACTGCGCTCCATACCGCAGCCAAAAGGTCTCCCCCGTTACTAAAATCGTGTTCGTGTCAAGGGTTGGCGTCTCCACCTGTACCCGCGAACCGTAGAGGGCAGCCAATTGCGTGGCCAACTGCTCCCGCAGGGGAACATCACTGGCGAGGATCACAGCTCGTTGATGGCCAATTGTGCCAATGAGATCGTAGAGGCGCCGCAGGACAGCCGAGGCAAACTCTGGAGTATTGGGCAGGGGCAAGTCTTCGGCAATCAAGAGCGTAATGGCTTCGCTGTGGCGATCGCTGGCAAACTTAATCGTCGTTTGGGGGGGCAGCCCCAGTTCCTGCTGCACATAGGCCAAAGGGGAGTCTGTATCTGGTCCACTCCCAATGAGAACAAAGGGTGCCTGCGACCAAAGACCCTGAAAATAGGAGCGGAAATTGAGAGGGTGTCCTTGGAGACTGAAGTAGCCCACCGTCGGATGGCGGCGTCCCCAAATCACCGTATCACTGCGGTTGAGGTAGTCCCGCAGTTGCAACCATTGGGAAGGCAGCGCCTGCGGCCATTGATTAAGCAGCTCAAGGAGGGGTTGCTGCTCTGAAGGGGTGAGTAGGTAGTCTCCATAGGGGTTGGCGGGTCGCTGAAACAGGTGCTGTGCCAACTGAGCATAGACTTGGCGAATGGCTCCAAGGGCACTGGGCATGGCCAGTTTCAAATGCTCCCAATCGCTGGTGGTGATTGTGCAGGTCATCTGCTGCTGGGCAATTTGGGGCAATGCTTCAATACCATCAATGATTGTGACGATATTGGGATGGGCAGTGGCTTGGCGACACCAGTCCTCGAGACTCATCACCAGCACTCCCTCAAAGGCTGGCTGCGGACAGTGGCTGTGCTGAATTGGTTTTGTAACTGCAAGAAACGTCAGCAGTTCAGGAATTTCTTGATGCAGCAGCCGTGGCAGTCGTTCTTGGGGCACCACTAGCAGGGCAGGCTCAGGATACAACAGCAGTGGCAGCAGATAACTCAGGCCATAGCGATGCTGCAACACTGCTCGCTGGGTAACCTGGAGTAAGCACCCCCGCCGTAGCCGCAGAGCACGGGCAACCAACCGCGCCAAAGTGAGATGATGAGGCCAGCGGCGATCGCCACTGCTGCGTAAAAATGCCCGTAATTGGCGGTGAACCTCTGCCTCAATCACAATCTGCTCACTGTGGAACAACAATCCCCTATTGTGGCACGTCAGCCTTGATTCAGTTGTTGTTTGCGCCGCTGTTCAAGGGCAGTACGGGCTTCTTCGCGATCATCGAAGTGGACTTTTTCAGTGCCGAGAATTTGGTAGTCCTCATGCCCCTTACCGGCAATGATCACGCCATCGCCGCCAGCCGCAGTTAGAATCGCCTGCCGAATTGCTTGGCGGCGATCGACCTCAACAATCATTGGTGTTTGCGCTGGAATACCGGCAAGGATGTCCTCGAGAATCCGGCGGGGATCTTCAGTGCGCGGGTTATCGGAAGTGACCACTATTTGATCCGCAAGCCGAGCAGCAATGGCCCCCATTTGCGGACGCTTGGTACGGTCGCGATCGCCCCCACAGCCAAAGACACAGATCAGCTTGCCCGGAATGAAAGGACGGGCAGCTTGCAATAAGTTCTCAAGGCTATCGGGCGTATGGGCATAATCCACCAGCACCGTTATATCTTGGTCTGGACTCAGGCGCACCTGCTCCATCCGCCCCGGCACGCCCGGAAATTCGCGAATGGCTGCCAACATTGCCTCTAGGGGGAGTCCCACTGCTGCCCCCATGGCGATCGCCGCTAGGGCATTGGCCACATTAAACTGTCCCACCAACGGAGCGTCTAGGGTGCCGCTACCAATCGGCGTGTGAATGACACCCGTTACACCATTGACACGATAGTTGAGATTCTCAGCCCAAAAATCAGCATCCTCGCTGAGACCGTAGGTCCAGTAGCCCTCTGGTGGCAATTGCTGCGCTAGGCGCCGCCCAAAGGGATCATCGGCATTGAGAATGGCTCTGCCCTTGAGGTAGTCTGGCGAAAACAGCTTAGCCTTAGCCGCAAAATAGTCCTCTAGATCGCGGTGATAGTCCAAATGATCCTGGGTCAAATTGGTAAAAGCCGCCACCTCAAACTGACAGCCCCACACCCGATCCTGCGCTAAGGCGTGGGAACTCACCTCCATAACTCCAAACCGACAGCCCGCCGCCACTGCCGCCGCCAATTGCTCCTGAAGGGTCACCGCAAAGGGCGTGGTGTGACTGGCAATCTCACAGTGTCCTGGCCAGCGACTGTAGAGCGTCCCCAAGAGTGCCGTTGGATAGCCCACACCGTTGAGCAGATGTTCCACCAAGTGGGTAGTGGTTGTTTTCCCGTTCGTACCCGTAACCCCTAGCAGGCTGAGATGTTGACTGGGGTAATTATAAAAAGCAGCCGCGAGGCGACCGCAGGCACGCTCAATATCGGGCACTACAATCACACAGGCCTCTCCCTCAGGGGGTTTGGCTTGAGGAGACACCACCGCAGCGATCGCCCCTGCTGCCAAGGCGCTCGGCCAAAAATTGCCCCCATTCACTCGCGTGCCGGGCATACCGATAAATAACGAGCCATGCTGACACTGCCAAGAATTTGTACTCAGGGACTTCACCTGTTGATCGAGGGCAGGATGCTCAAAGTTCGCCGTAATCGCTGCCGCTGTCAGGAGTTCCCGTAGGTTCATCGCCGTACATCTCCAGTGATAGGCCGTTTAGGGTATTGTGGCACTACGGCACCCGCCTGGAAAAGATAATGAATTACGCCAGATGGGGAATTTTGCCAGAGGAGTTCCAGTTCCTGCAAAAGCACGTGCCAGTTTGTGAAGTGTCTTGAGTTGTACTGAAACCGCATGGACAGTGCCAGATAGGCGTAATTGCTGAACACAGCAAGTGAGGAGAGTTGCAGGCTGTCTCTTTGGACTCCTGTGACAATTTTTGCCTAAAGCTTGCCTTTTGTTAAAAATCCGATAATCTAGTTCATAAAAATCCGATGAATTAATCTTTTATTAAGGTGTGGGTGTTGGGTGATGAGTGAGTGGCACAAGTTAGAGTGGAACATGAATGATGAGCAATGGCAAGCGATCGCCAATTCTCGCCGCCAAATTGAGCAATCGTGGCATAGGACAATTCGCCAAGTTCAAGTTTCCTCCCGAACCCCCCCGAAATCCTTAGACGGGATCACCATGCCGGCAGTTTCCCATCCGCGTTCAATTCAACCCATTGGCATTCAACCTTGGCAAGCTGAATTCACCCAAGAACGCTTTGCCTCCCGCTCACGACTTCCCCTGAAACGGTCGCAAGTGGAACTGCCGCAGTTTGCCAGCCGTCGTTAGAGCACTCCCGTTTATCTTTAATGAGAGGTTCATAAATATTATGTGTGGCATTGTTGGTTATGTTGGCCCCCAGCGAGCGGCACAAGTCCTGCTTCAGGGGCTGCAAAAACTGGAATATCGCGGCTATGATTCCGCGGGGATTGCCACACTCAATGAGGGGAAACTCCTCTGTGTCCGCGCCAAGGGGAAACTCCACAACTTGGCTGAAAAAGTTGAACAACTGGACATTGTTGCCCATGTTGGCATTGGCCACACCCGTTGGGCAACCCACGGTAAACCAGAGGAACACAATGCCCATCCCCATCGCGACAGTCGCGATCGCCTAGCCGTGGTGCAAAATGGCATTATTGAGAACTACCGCGAACTGCGGCAGCAACTCCAGGGGCGAGGTCATGTTTTCCGCTCGGAGACAGATACAGAGGTCATCCCCCACCTGATCGCTGAAGCGTTGCCTGAGACCCCCACCGCCAATGGCCTCCTAGAAGCAGTGCGTCAAGCCATCCATCAATTGACAGGCGCGTTCGCGATTGCCGTTATCTGCGCGGATTATCCCGATGAATTGATTGTGGTACGGCAACAAGCCCCCCTTGTGATTGGCTTTGGCCAAGGGGAATTCTTCTGCGCCTCGGATACCCCAGCAATCATTCCCTACACCCGTGCTGTTTTGCCGCTGGAAAATGGTGAACTGGCTCGGCTGACGCCCACAGGGGTTGAAGTGTATGACTTTGAGGGACATCGCCTGCGCAAAACCCCCCGCACCCTCAACTGGAACCCCGTCATGGTGGAAAAGCAGGGCTTTAAGCACTACATGCTCAAGGAAATCTATGAGCAGCCGGGGGTAGTGCGCACCTGTTTAGAGGACTATTTACGAGCCGATTGGGAGGTGAACAGTCCCTTTAGCCCAGTGCAGTTGAACCTAGACGCCAGTCTTTTGGACAATCTGCAGCATGTTCAAATTGTTGCCTGTGGAACAAGTTGGCACGCTAGCCTTGTGGGCAAATATCTGCTTGAGCAGGTGGCGCAAGTTCCCACCAGTGTACAGTATGCCTCAGAGTTTCGCTATGCACCGCCGCCCCTGCTCCCCAATACCCTGACCATTGGTGTCACTCAGTCAGGGGAAACCGCAGACACCCTTGCAGCCTTAGAGATGGAACTAAAACGCCGCCAAGGACTTGAGGGCGCTTTTGAACCCCGTTTACTGGGGATTACCAATCGCCCGGAAAGCAGTCTGGGTCATCTGGTTCCCCACATTATTGATACCCGTGCGGGCATTGAAATTGGCGTGGCCGCTACAAAAACATTTGTTGCCCAACTGATGGCGTTTTATTTGCTGACATTAGAGTTGGCTTGGCGGCGCCAGTCTTGCGATCGCCCCCGTTTAATGGAGCTAGTTACGGGCTTGCGCCAATTGCCGGCTCAGATGGAGCAAATTCTAGAAAGCCAAGAACGCTATATTGAAGCCCTTTCCCACGACTTCGCTGAAACTCAAGATTTTATCTTTTTAGGACGCGGGATTAACTTTCCCATTGCCCTCGAAGGTGCCCTCAAACTCAAGGAAATTAGCTATATCCACGCTGAGGGTTATCCTGCGGGTGAAATGAAACATGGCCCGATCGCTCTCCTCGATGCTAAAGTGCCGGTGGTAACGATCGCCATGCCCGGCAGTGTCTTTGAAAAAGTCCTTTCCAATGCCCAAGAAGCCCGTGCCCGCGATGCCCGCCTCATTGGGGTCACCCCCCTTGATGAAGCTGAAGCCCAGCACACGTTCGATAACCTTTTACCTGTACCCGAGGTTGATGAGCTTCTTTCCCCCATCCTGACGGTGATGCCCCTGCAACTGTTGGCGTATCACATTGCTGCCCGCCGTGGCTTAGATGTAGATCAACCCCGCAACCTCGCCAAATCGGTGACTGTTGAGTAGCTTTCCACTTTCAGCATCTAAGGGGCAAGGCAATTACAAATTCACGCCAACCCGATAGTCAAGTCAAATTAAAACTATAATAAATTGATTAAGTCAAATTCAATAAATTATCTTCTTCGTGGGTTGAGATCACACAATCAGATGTGGGATAAGCGGCACACAGGAGCACAAATCCAGCATCCAATTCTTTGGGCTTTAGAAAGGAGTGATCGGACTGATCCACAGTGCCTTTGATAATGCGACCGGCACAGTTGACACAAGCACCCGCACGGCAGGAGTAGGGCAGAGCAATGCCTTGGGCTTCAGCAGCATCGAGAATATACTCGTCGGCATGAACGCGAATGGTTTTATTCAGGCCTCGTGCTTCGTTAACGAGTGTAACATTATAAACTTTGCTATGATCTCGCTTTGTCATTCAAGTTCTCCTAAAACTTACTTCTAAAATGCTGGTGTGTTTGTCCACTGAACTCATCTCTTTAAGAGCAATAAGAGCGATCGCAACCCCACAAGCAGTTGTAGGACGCATTCATGATTGATTTTATTTTAGCAAAGGGACTCAGGGAAGGCACTGTTATACGGGATTGTTTATACTTTGAAACTATTTATTAGAACAATCAAGGATCTGGGTTGAGCTAGTTGCGGGTTTGAGGAGCAGGTGGTGCACCCTGCGGTTGACTGGGGGAAACCCCCGATCGCCAAACTGCTCCAACAATGACGGCAACAACCACAATGGCGATCGCCCCTAGACCCAAGAGGCTGGTTTTTAAGCCTTGGTTTTCTTTTTCATGGATGGTTTCTTTGTTGTTTCCCTTCGGCTCGCTGTCGCTCTCACTGCCTAGGGTATCTTTTGCCGGTTCGGATTCAGGGTGCAATTGGGTAGCTACGGCTGCCGCCAATTCACGGTTAGGGGTTCGCCGCAGTTCGCCACTGAGTTCCATACCCACAAGGGTTTCCTTGGCTCCCCGCAGATCAGATTTAATGCTTTGAAAGGCAATGGATTGCAGATATTGGTTAAACTCGGTGTCCGCCATCGAGAGCATGAGATAGGACGCCTTGGCTTTACGACCAAAGAGAATAACATCGCCGTGTTGCAACTCGTAGCTACTGATGCGCTTGCCATTGACAAAGGTACCATTGGTGCTGGGTTTGCCATTGGCATTGCCATCCACAAGGCGATAGCGATAGCTGGTGGTGCCAGGGACAGGTACCCGCAGGAGAATGGCGTGCTGACGGGAAACTGTTTCAAAATCAATAACAATGGCGTTACTCTCATCACGGCCAAGGGAGTAGGCCGCTGCCTCCAGGGCGATCGCCCGCCGTCCATCAACGGTATTCAAAATTAAGACGTGACGTTCCTGTTGCAGGCTATTCATGCGATGTATCCCCCGTGTTTCAACAGCCCTCAAGAAATCATCTCCTTTGCAAATCTGAATACCTCTCGCCTTTCTCTTTACTGAAGACAGGAGCGTTACAAAACATGACACTTCCACAAGTGGTCTAGGCTGTGGACTTACTTCTACCTTTGCCTGTTTTACCTAGGGTTGCTGTGATACTGATCACATTTAAGAAAGTTTTTAGAGAGTGCCACAAATCGTAACAAGTCGTTATCCTTACCCCCGCGGCAAGAAAAGCGACCTAAAATTAATTTGGTTACTGTGGATTCAACGGTGCTTGGAGTTTATTCCTATGGCCACAGACTTTAATCGCGGCATTATGAAGTTTGATGGTGCCGACAGCCCAGCGATGATCGCGATTTCTGCCGTTTTGATTCTTGGCTTCATTGCGGCACTGATTTGGTGGGCCCTTCAGACCGCTTACGCCTAGGAGAGCGATCGCTCCAAATGGATCGTGTGCTCTGTGAGGGCTTCAAAGGTTTCATCGTGACTGATAACAAAAAGCTGATGAAAACTTTTGAGATTGCTGAGGCTCTCGGCCAGTTGCTGGCGGCGCATCTGATCCATATTGGTGGTCGGCTCATCAAAAAAAGCAATGTCAGTGTTGACAAGTACCCGCAGCAGGGCGAGGCGCACCGCTAGGGCAGCACACATTTGCTCACCGCCAGAGAGGCTTTTGAAGGGTCGCCAGTAGCCCCCTTCATTCATCTGAATCTCGTAGTCCGATGTCCACTGAAGCGCTACATCGGGACGGTTAAGAAGTTCGCGCAATAGGCGATCGGCTTCAGCGGAAACCGTGTGCAGATAGGCTTCACTGACGCGAGGGCCACTTTTGTTGAAAATGTTGCGGGCAGTCTCAATCAGGTGGTGGCGCTTTTGGGCAGCCACAAGCTGCTCTAGGGTCTTTTCCTTTTGAACAGCAACTTCCTCAAGATACTTGAGGGTTGCTAGGCAGTTTTGATACTGCTTTTCTTTTTCGGGAAGGGCACCTAAGAGCCGTTGATAGTGGCGGTGTAAGTTCTCGTAGCGATCGCGAACGGCTTCCAGAGCAGCTAAATCAACGCCTTGCTCTTGGGCTTTGTACTCTGCTTGGGCTTTGGCAAGGGCGGCTTTCAACTCATTGGCCGCTTCGGTGGCTGTTCTCAGAGCAGCTTCATAACTCTCGACTTGGGCGGCCTGCTGTTGATGTTGGAGATAGGTATCATAGCTGGGGCGCAGGCGAGCGAGTTCATCGCTAAGCTGTTGCCGCTGTTCCTCAAGGGAGGCATAGTGTTGGCGTTCTTCATAGAGGGGGGTGAGGCGAGCCTCGAGGGTGGCCCGTTCGTTGCACAAACGCTCATAGTCCGCCTCTAGCTGGGGGGCTGCTGCCTGCTGTTCTAGTAACAGTTGCCGCTGGACATGGGGTTGACCAAGGCTGGCGCGTTTTTTACGTAATTGGTTCAAGGAGCGTTCAAGATCGGCAAGTTCTTGGCTCAGGGGTTCGAGGAGTTGCTGGCGATCGCCCAATTGCCTCAACTCTGCTGCCAAACGGCTGCGTTCCTCCTCCAGGGCTTGGGCTTGCAAGAGCGATCGCTCTGCGGCGGCAGCTAGGGTAATATCGGTTTCTAACTGTTCCAATGTGCGAGTGAGGGCAGGAATGGCTTCGGGATCGGTGAGGGTTTGGCGCAGCGCCACAAGTTGATCCAAGAGCCAGTGATAATTCTGCTGAAGCTGCTCCAGTGCCCCTAGACCCTGTTGAACAGCGGCGGCAACCAAGGAAAATTGCTGAGCAGCCGTAAGGCCTGTAATGGCTGCCGTAACAAGGGCATCGGTTTCCGTAGCTTGGCCTTGAGCCGTATTGAGAATGGGATCGAGAGTGGCAGCAAAGGCATGGGCAGCGGTGGCATGGCTGAGTTGGGCTTGGAGTCGCTCTCGTTCTACTTGTTTGGCCCTCAAGGTGGCGGCTAAGGGACGCTGTTGCTCTAGGGCTTGCACCTGTTGAGTCATTTCCTCAAGGCGGGTTTGTAGTGTTGCTGCTTGTTGTTTGAGATGGCGCAGTGCTTGATCTGCCTGTTGGGCTTGCTGGTAGCGCGCTTCAAGGGGGGCAATTTCGGCGTCGAGGGTATCGGCAGCGGCAATTTGGGGTTCAAGGGCAGCCAGTTGGCTGGCAATAGTGGCGATCGCTTGGCGCTGGCTTTCAAGAGTGGCTAATTGGGTAGCAAGCTTTTGGTACTGCTGCTCTAGCTTGCGAAGGTTTTGTTCCAGGGTGGTTCGTCCCCGCAGTTGCTGGTCGAGTTCTTGGTAGCGAGCCTCCTGCTGCCGATAGCGATCGTAGTCGAATTGCAGTTGCCGGCACCGGGCTTGACTCTCGCGGGCAGCGGTCAACTGGCGCTGGCGATCCCGACATAGTTCCTCCTGCTGGCGGAGTTGCGCTTCGAGGCGTTCGCAGGTTTGCCTCAGCCGGTGCAACGTTTCAACAGCAGCTTCGTATGCCTGTTTTTGGGCGGCCAAGGCCTGACAGTCTTGTTGTAATTCCTCGCACTGCTGGCGATCGCGCTCTAGCTCCGCCGCCAAAGCCATTGCCTGTTGTTCATACTGGGGGCGAGTCGCCAATTCTTGTTCCTGTAAAGCCAACTGGCGCTTCAGCGACGCCACCTGCTCTTGGGAGAAATTTACAAGTGCTAAGGCGTTGTCAAAGGCTTGGCGATAATCACTCACCTGTAAAATGGGTTCAAAGACTTGGCGCCGCTGGGCGGGTGGCTTAAGAAAATCCGCCGTTATCATTCCTTGGGGAATGCCAATGATCTGCTCAAAGAGATCCCTAAGGGGAAAAGCACTACGGATGCCGAGGTGTTCTTGCAACCATACTTGAACATCTTCACGCAAGGAGAGGCCTAGGTCTCCCACTTGGGGATCGTAAATTGAGTACCCAGTTTGCGTATTGCGCCGCACCACATAGGAGCGACCATCCACTGCTGAGATAAACTGCACCGTCGCCTCGGCACGCTTGGCTCCCTTGCGAATAATGGCCTTATTAAAGCCACTGCCATACCCAGAGGTCGCATCGAAGAGTACCCAAGCAATGGCTTCAAAAAGACTGGTTTTGCCCGCCCCATTTTCCCCGCAAATGACGTTCACCCCCGGTAGAAACTCAAACGTGCGATCCTGATGGGTTTTAAAGTTTTTTAGAGTCAGTCGCTGAATTTCCACTGCATCTCCCCAAGAACGTTTGATGCTTTTACAAAAATTTACTCGGGCTTAAGTCTTTTTGAAAAAGTAGCCGTTGACCAATGACTTTTTCTAGGCTGGAGTTATAGTCATATCCCTGTTTTCCCTGTTTCCAGAGTCAATGTCAACTGATTGGTGGTGCTGAATTCAGCACTTTAGGCTCTTGAAACTGGGTCACCTAAGGTTGGGGCAAGTGCGCACTTTTTCAGGCATACCTTGAGTGCCGAGGGTTGATGATGTTTCACACTACTATCTTCCCCAAAGGCAGTTGAGTTGACAACTACAGCATTCCACCGCGAGAGGATTTGACCTGTGGATTTATTACATAAGCAGATTCTGGTTTTAAGTAACAAAATTGATGCCCTGTACCAGATTGTTGAACAACTTAACCAAAAGGTTTCTAAGGCCTTAGAGGAAGGACGGCTCAAGCCGTTGCCCGCAACCTCTGCTGAGGAGCCTCCCCTAGCAAAACGTCGCCCTTTGATGAGTACCCCAGAGCACAAGGATATTTTAGTGGATGATGACTACACTCAGGTACGCCATCTCAGCAGCGATCGCCCCCTGAGTCCAGAGATTCAAATTCAACGGCTCACGGCACAGCTCACCGCCGCCTATAACCAGATTGCTGCCCTTGAGGAGCAGTTGCTTTCCCACCACAGCCATAGCCACTGAAGGATGAAAACTCAGCCCCTGAGGTCTGCAAGTACCTGCTGTCGCCATTGGGCATTGCGGTGGCGATCGCTCCTAAATTCCAACAGCCGTATCTTTGGCCAAGGGGTGTGGCGAAGTTGTGCCTCCACATCTGCCCAGTCCTGAAGATAGTGATAGGGAACGCCGTAGGCGGCGGCAAGACAACGAAAATCCACCTGCTGGGGCGTGGCAAAAAAAGTCTCAAAGGGGGGATCAAACTGGCGAATGGGCAAATGCTCAAAAATGCCGCCCCCCTGATTATTGATCAGCAGCACTGTGAGACACCCTTGAAATTGAGGGGTGATTAGCCAGCCATTGGTATCGTGCAAGCAGGCCAGATCGCCGGTGATCAAGAGGGTGGGTTGACCGCGATGGGCCACCCCAAGGGCACTAGATAATGTGCCATCAATACCGTTGGCTCCCCGATTAAAGTAAAAGCGATGGGGGCGATCGCCAGCACGCCAAACACTCTCGACATCGCGCACGGGCATACTACTGGCAACAAAAATCGCCGTTTGCGCTGGCAACCACTGGGGCAGGTGATAAATTAATTTGGCTTCACAAAACCAGTCAATGGTCTCAAATGTCCGCTGCAGTTGTTCATGTAGCCGTTGATCGCAGTCTTGCCAGTCCTTGAGGTAGGGGTTGGC